>JAZORJ010000192.1:0-13610 GCA_045656525.1 Faecousia sp.
ACCCGGATGGGATGCGGACATGATACGTCATGATGACATCATCGGCAAAATTCTGGATCTTGCCGGGGTCAAGGCCGGGGCGGATGTTTTGGATGTTGCCTGCGGCACAGGCGTGCTGTTTCCGGACTATCTGGCGAGAAATGTGGAATCGCTGACTGCGATCGATATTTCTTCGGAAATGGCCAAAATCGCCCAAAGCAAATTCCCGGAGGTGCAGGTCATTTGCGCCGATGTGGAGACGGCGAATTTCGGAAAGAAGTTCGACTGCATTGTTGTTTACAATGCATTTCCTCATTTTTCGGACCCGGAAAACCTCATTCGTGTGCTGAGTGGGCATTTGAAACCCGGCGGTACGCTCACGGTTGCCCACGGTATGAGCCGGGCGCAGATCGATCACCATCATGAAGGTGCGGCCAGCAAGGTTTCTGTGGGCTTGATGCACGAGGACGATTTGGCGGCGATTTTCGACAAGTATTTAAATGTCACCGCAAAAATCTCCGACGAACGCATGTATGCCGTGTGCGGTACAAAATAAACCAATAAGAGGGCATTCCGCCCTCTTATTTTTATGCAGGATTTTTTCATTTTTCCTCCATATTTTCTTGCAATTGTCCGCCACTCGTGGTAAAATGTCCTTGTTCTTGAAACTTTCCAATTTTTGAGGAGGAAATTGAAAAATGAATTATGTTGATGAAGTATATGAAAAAGTGGTTGCCCAGAACCCTGCGCAGCCCGAATTTCACCAAGCGGTAAAGGAAGTTTTGGAGTCTTTGCGGCCCGCTATCGAGCGTAACGAAGCCGAGTATCGCCGCAACGCATTGTTGGAGCGCTTGACCACTCCCGACCGTGTCATCCAGTTCCGTGTTGCATGGGTGGACGACAATGGTCAGGTTCAGGTAAATAATGCCTACCGTGTGCAGTACAACAACGCCATTGGCCCCTACAAGGGCGGCATCCGCTTCCATCCCTCTGTCAACCAGAGCGTTATCAAGTTCCTGGGCTTCGAGCAGATTTTCAAGAACTCCCTGACCAGCCTGCCTATCGGCGGCGGCAAGGGCGGTTCCGATTTTGATCCCAAGGGCAAGTCCGACCGGGAGATTATGGCTTTCTGTCAGAGCTTCATGACCGAGCTGTATAAGTACATCGGTGCGGATGTGGACGTTCCTGCCGGCGATATCGGTGTTGGTGCCCGGGAGATCGGCTACATGTACGGCCAGTATAAGCGCATTCGCGGTGTCTATGAGGGCGTGCTCACCGGTAAGGGTCTGTCCTACGGCGGCAGCTTGGCCCGTAAGGAAGCAACCGGCTACGGCTTGCTGTACTTTACCGAGGAAATGCTGAAATCCAACGGCAACCAGTTGGCCGGCAAGACCGTTGCTGTGTCCGGTGCCGGTAATGTGGCGATCTACGCTATCCAGAAGGCATGGCAGCTGGGCGCAAAGCCTGTGACCTGTTCCGATTCCACCGGCTGGATCTACGATCCCGAGGGCATCGAGGTGGCACTGCTGAAAGAGGTCAAGGAAGTCAAGCGCGCCCGTTTGACCGAGTATGCCGCAGCCCGTCCCAGTGCAGTTTATACTGCCGGTAAGGGCGTTTGGAGTGTTAAGTGTGATGTGGCGCTGCCTTGCGCAACCCAGAACGAGCTTCTGCTGGATGATGCAAAGATGCTGGTCGCCAACGGCTGTATCGCAGTCTGCGAGGGCGCAAACATGCCCACTACCATGGAAGCGACTACTTATTTGCAGGAAAACGGCGTATATTTCTGCCCCGGCAAAGCTGCCAACGCCGGTGGTGTAGCTACTTCCGCTCTGGAAATGAGCCAAAACTCCGAGCGTCTGCATTGGAGCTTCGAGGAAGTGGACAGCAAGCTCAAAGGCATCATGGTCAATATTTTCCACAGTGTGGATAACGCTGCCAAGGAATACGGCATGGAGGGCAACTATGTTGTAGGTGCCAATATCGCCGGCTTCCTGAAAGTGGCCGACGCCATGACCGCACAGGGTATTGTGTAAATAATAAAAAGCACCGCTCGAAAGAGCGGTGCTTTTTTGTGTGCGACGCAGGTCTATAAGCCGGGTTCTGTTTTGACAGCCATCTATCTAGTCCTGCAATTGCTCGCAGGATCAAGCCACCTCCTCGGAACGGCCGGGCAAGCCATATGTTCCTCCACGGTGTTGCTTCGGGATAGAGTTTACATCGTAAAACCCATGTTTCCATGGGCCGGGTGGGCTCTTACCCCACCTTTTCACCCTTGCTGGAGCGCACGAAGTGCGCTCCAGCGGTATATCTCTGTTGCACTTGTCCTGGGGTCACCCCCGGCGGGCATTACCCGTTATCCTTGCCCTATGAAGCCCGGACTTTCCTCACGCCCTGCCTTTCGGCATGGGCCCGCGGCTGTCCAACTTGGTCGCGAAAATATTGTACTGCAAAGAAAGGCAATTGTCAAATGTCTTGCAAATTTCTCCCGGAGAGGATATACTATTACTAAGAACAGAAACGGAGTGGGAAATATGAAAACACCCTTTAATACTTATTTCGAAAACCTGCGGGGCAAGAAAATTGCCGTATTGGGCTTAGGCGTCAGCAACCGCCCACTGGTGCGCCTGCTTTTGGAGTTTGGCTGCATCGTTTTCGGCGGCGACCGGACGGAGCGGGAAAAGCTGGACGCAGAAGTGCTGGAACTGGAAAAACTGGGCTGCACATTGCACCTTGGGGAGCATTTTTATGAGGAAATGACTGCGGATGTGGCATTTCGTACCCCCGGCATGCACCCGGATAGCCCTGCTGTGACCGCATTACGCAATACCGGCGCAGTTATTACATCGGAAATGGAAGCATTTTTCGAAGTCTGCCCCTGTGACATGATTGCCGTCACCGGCTCGGACGGAAAGACCACCACGACCACCCTCATCTCCGAAATGCTGAAAGCGGAGGGCAAGACTGTTTGGCTGGGCGGCAATATCGGCACGCCCTTGCTGCCGCTGGTGCGGCAGATGCAGGCGGAAGATGTGGCGGTGGTAGAGCTCAGCTCTTTCCAGCTCATGGATATGTGCCACAGTCCCCGGGTGGCGGTGATTACAAACCTTGCCCCCAACCATCTGGATGTCCATAAGGATATGGACGAATATGTGAAGGCGAAAAAGAATATTTACCGCTTTCAGGGTGCTGATGGTGTGCTGGTCATCAACGCGGATAATGCCATTACTGCACCTCTGTGTGGCAACGGCACAACCAAAACCTTTTCCCGTCTGGGGCAGGGGAATGTGTGCCTGCAAGATGGCATGATTTGCCGGAACGGCAAGCCGGTGCTGGATGCAAAGGATATTCTGATTCCCGGTGTGCACAATATTGAAAATTATATGGCCGCCATCGCGGCTGTTGAGGGCTTGGTTTCTGATGCGACCGTCCAAACGGTTGCCAAGACCTTTGGCGGCGTGGAGCATCGCATTGAGTTGGTTCGCATCAAGGACGGTGTGCGGTTCTATAACGATTCCATCGCATCCTCGCCCAGTCGCACCATTGCAGGACTGCGCAGCTTTGAGGAAAAGGTCATTCTGATTGCCGGTGGCTATGACAAGCACATTCCCTACGATGTCCTTGGCCCGGAAATCTGCGCCCATGTAAAAAAGCTGTTTTTAGGCGGTGCAACCGGTCCGCTGATTCGTCAGGCCGTGGAGCAGTGCGAAGGTGAAAAGCCGGAAATTGTAGATTGCGGGGACTTTACTTCCGCTGTACATGCCGCCGCAGCGGCGGCACAGTCCGGGGATATTGTACTCATGAGCCCGGCATCCGCAGCATTTGACCAGTTTAAAAACTTTATGGTTCGTGGACAATACTTCAAGAAACTCGTTATGGAGCTGTAAGTATGGGAATTGAGAAATTGACAAACGCAATGCGCAAGCTTCTGCCGCTCTCCAAGTGCGGTGCTGTGATCGTTGCGGCAGGTACGGCTTCCCGAATGGGAGGGATCGACAAGGTGATGGCGCCCATCGGTGGAGAACCCATGATTGTCCGTACTGTCCGGGCGTTTCAGAACTGCGATGCGATCAAGCAGATTGTGGTGGTGACCCGGCAGGATCTTATTTTGCCCATCATGGATTTGTGCCATGAATTTGACAAGGTGCAATGCGTCATGGTGGGGGGCAATACCCGGCAGGAATCGGTGGAGATCGGCTTGGGAGCATTGTCCGATGATATGAAGCTGGCAGCTGTGCAGGACGGTGCCCGTCCGCTGATCACAGGCGCGGTCATTGACCGCACTGTGCGTGCGGCCCACACCTATGGCGCAGCGGCACCGGCCATCCCGGTCAAAGACACCATCAAGGTGGTAAAGGGCGGTGTGGTGGAGTCTACACCGAACAGAAGCACTTTGCAGGCGGTGCAGACACCCCAGGTGTTTGATGTGGATCTGCTCCGGGGCGCATTGAAAAAGGCGAAAGAGGACGGAGCGGAGGTCACGGACGACTGCTCCGCGGTGGAATTGATGGGCATGTCTGTGAAAATTGTGGAGGGTGACGAGCGCAATATTAAAGTCACCACGCCTATGGATTTGAAAATTGCCGAAATGCTGTTGGAGGAAATGGAATGAGAATCGGACACGGATACGATGTGCATAAGCTGGTGGAAGATCGGAATCTGATCCTCGGTGGCGTGAAGATTCCTTATGAGAAGGGACTTTTGGGTCACAGCGATGCGGATGTTTTGCTCCATGCGGTGTCCGATGCGCTGTTGGGTGCTGCTGGTTTGCGGGACATCGGCTACCATTTCCCGGACACAGATCCGGCCTATAAGGGCGCAGATTCTCTGGAACTGCTGCGTATCGTCGGACAAAAAGTTGCGGCAAAGGGATACCGGGTCAGCAATGTGGATGTGACATTGATTGCCCAAAGACCCAAAGTAGGGAAGTACATCCCGGAAATGGCGCAGAACATTGCCGCTGCCTTGGGTATGGACCAAGACCGGGTAAATGTCAAGGCAACCACGGAGGAAGGCCTTGGCTTCACAGGCAACGGGGAAGGCATCTCCTGCCATGCGGTTTGTTTGCTGGAAGAATAAGAAAAAGGCGGGCGTTTGGACGCCCTTTTATGCAAATATACACAAAAATATACAGAATATACAACGAGGTGGGCAGCATAAATTCGGTATATTCATGCATTTATGCACCGGAAAACCCCATTTTTGTGCATTTTATCCAGTATCATACGGAATAATTGTGAATTCTTTATATCTTATTGATACTTGACGGTGAATAATATTCGTGCTATTATTCATACATCAAAACAAACCCGCCCAGCGGGCAAGAAAAGGAGATAATTATTATGAAAAAACTGATCGCTTTGATGTTGGCTGTCGTTATGGCCCTGGGAATGTTCGCAGGCTGCACTCCTGTTGAGGAAGCACCCGCCGGCACCAACAAGTACAACCTGACCACCGTTAAGGAAGGCTACCTGACCGTCGTCACTTCTCCTGACTATGCTCCTTATGAGTTCTATGCTCTGGATGAGAACGGCAAGCCCGAGCTGGCTGGCTTCGATATGTATCTGGCACAGTACATCGCTGACTACTTGGGTCTGACTCTGGAAGTCGTCACCGTGGACTTCAACGGTATTCTGGGTGAAATGGCCGCTGGTTCTGCTGACTTGGCATTGGCCGGTCTGTCTCCCGAACCCGAGCGTGCAGAAAAGATGGACTTCTCTGACATCTACTACGGTGGCAAGCAGGCATTCATCACTACAACCGACAAGGCTGATCAGTTCCCCGATCTGGCTTCCGCAAACAAGGCTGACATCTCCGTTGGCGCACAGAGCGGTACCATTCAGCAGGAATTGGCTGCACAGTACAGTGCAGATGCTGAGCAGGTGACTTTGGTTAAGGCCACCGAAATCATCGCCGAAGTGATTAACGGTTCTCTGGACGGCGCTTATGTGGAATGGGATGTAGCTGAGTCCTACAAGAAGCAGTATCCCAACCTGCACATCGTCTGCGAAGTTCCCTATGAGAACGACGGCAACATCATCGGTATTGCAAAGGGCAATGCAGACCTGCAGAAGTATGTCAACGAAGCAATCAAGGCTTGTGTTGAGAGCGGCACCTTCGCTCAGTACTTGGAAAAGGCCAATGCTCTGGCCGCCGGTGAGAAGTACGAAGGCATGCTCGATAGCGAGGGCAACATTCCTACCGACGAAGGTGTGGGCTAAGTAAATAAGATCATCCATTCCTCCCCATGTAAGGTGGGGAGGAATCGGTGCGTTTATTAAAAAATAGGAGAACATATATGGGCAATCTGATTACTGCATCCGGCTTCGAAAAAGCCCTTGGGTATGCAGAACGTTTCAAAGAAGGCTTGATCGTCACGGTGCTGCTTGCGCTGTTTACGGTTATTTTCGGCTTCATATTCGGTATTATTCTGGCGATCGCCAGAATGAGCGATTTTCGTCCCTTCCGCTTTTTGAGCGTGGACAAAAACGGACACCTGCGGGGCAAGGGATTTTTGCTGACCCTCAGCAAATTTAATCCCATTTCTTTTTTGGCCAGCTGCTATGTGGAAATCATCCGCTCCACCCCTGTGCTGGTGCAGATTATGATCATTTACTTTGGCTTGTTCAATAAGCACATGATCGTGCTGCCTAAGATGATGCTGTTCGGCTTTATCCGCTTTGAACGCTTTGTCCCCGGTGTGGTGGCGCTGAGCATGAACTCTGCGGCATATCTGTGCGAGATCATCCGCTCCGGCATCCAGTCCATTGACGGCGGCCAGAGTGAGGCAGCCCGGAGCTTGGGCCTTTCCAAGACCAAGACTATGCTCCACATCATTCTGCCGCAGGCTCTGCGGAACATTCTGCCGGCCATCGCTAACGAATTCGTGGTCATCATCAAGGAATCCGCCATTGCCTACACCATCGGTGTGCCGGATATTATGGCTGCTGTGAATGATGTTCGTGCAGCGACCTTCACCATCATGGAGCCCCTGTTGATCGCCACAGCTATTTATTTCTGTTTGTGCTTCCCCACATCTAAGTTGATCGCCTATTTTGAAAGGAGGATGAGCCGTGGAAATGTGCGCTGATTGTTTGATTTCTGTTCAAAATCTGAAAAAACATTTTAATAATGGAGCCATCAAGGCGCTGGACGATGTTTCTGTGGACATCCACAAGGGCGATGTGATGGTCGTCATCGGTCCATCCGGCTCCGGTAAGTCTACGCTGCTGCGCAGTCTGAACCTGACGGAAGAGCCTACCGGTGGCAGTATTATCTTCGATGGCGTGGACATCACCAAGAAGAAAATACCCAACGAAAAAGGGAAAATGGTGAAATTGGACATTGATAAGCACCGCCAGAAGATGGGTATGGTGTTCCAGCATTTCAACCTGTTTCCCCACATGACCATTCTGGACAATATGATCCTCGCACCGGTAAAACTCAAAAAAATGAGTAAGACGGAAGCCAAGGAGAAGGCTTTGAACCTTTTGAAGCGTGTGGGTCTGGAAGATCGGGCGGATGCCTATCCCATCCAGCTTTCCGGCGGACAGAAACAGCGTGTGGCCATCGTCCGGGCACTGATGATGGAACCGGAAGTGATGCTCTTTGACGAGCCGACATCCGCACTTGACCCCGAAATGGTTGGCGAAGTTCTGAATGTTATGAAGGAACTGGCGCAGGATGGCATGACCATGGTTGTGGTTACCCATGAGATGGGCTTCGCCCGGGAGGTGGGCAATCGGGTGCTGTTTATGGATGAGGGAAAACTTCTGGAAGAGGGGACACCTCAGGAGGTTTTCGGCAGTCCCAAACATCCCAGACTGCAAGATTTCCTTTCCAAAGTTCTGTAATAGACTTTCTCCCCAAGATGTGCTATAATAAAAAGCGAGACAAGAAAAAACGGGAGAGAAATCAAGAATGAAGAAAATTACAGCGAAATTACTGGTGCTGCTTTTGGTATGCGTTCTGGCGGTATCACTTTGCGCATGCCAGAATACGGATGACTCTGCAACCGTACCATCGTCAAGCATACCGGTTTCAAGCGGTACCGGAACGAGCCAGCCGAACCATGAGCATACATACACGGCCGAAGTAGTTCAGCCAACCTGTACGCAGGACGGATATGTAAGCTACACATGCGCTTGCGGTGCCGGGTATACAGAGGGAATGACTGCGGCTACCGGCCATACTTTTGGCCAGTGGGCCACAGTTCTGGAACCTACGGCTTCAACCGCCGGAAGCAAAGAACGCCAGTGCAATAACTGCGGTGTCAAGGAAACAGCGGTCATTGACATCCTCGGATGCGGCGACGACGGTTCGGCCCATGCCGATGTGGACAATGATGGCTTTTGCGATACCTGCAAGATTGATGTTCTGGAAACCATTGATTTTTACAATTTCAATGATCTTCACGGCAAGTTTGATGATACCGATACCCAACCCGGTGTGGATGAGCTGACCACCTTCCTGCTTCAAGCGATGCAGACAGATGAGCATACCGTGATTCTGTCTACCGGCGATATGTGGCAGGGAAGCAGCGAATCCAACAGCACAAAGGGTATGCTGATCACCGATTGGATGAACTATCTCGGCGTCGAGGCCATGGCTCTGGGCAACCACGAGTTTGACTGGGGTCAGGAGTACATCGCTTCCAATGCCGAACTGGCAGAGTTTCCGTTCCTAGCTATCAATATCTACGAAACCGCAACAAATAAGCGGGTGGAATACTGCGAATCCTCTGTGATGATTTCCCGTGGCGGCGTGCAGATTGGTCTGATCGGTGCTATGGGTGACTGCTACGGTTCCATCGCTGCGGAAATGACCAAGGGCCTCTACTTCAAGGTGGGCAGCGAGCTGACGGAGCTGGTAAAAGCCGAAAGTGAGACACTGCGCGAGGCTGGTGCGGATGTAATCGTCTACCTCATTCACGATGGCGGCAGCTACCAGAATGTGGGCAATACCTCAGGATATTATGACCAGTCCCTTTCCAGCGGTGGCTATGTGGATCTGGTTTTCGAGGGCCACAGCCATTCCTATTACATCTTCAATGATGCCTACGGCGTGCCCCACCTGCAAGGCGGCGGTGACAATAAAAAGGGCATCACCCATGTGGAAATGGATGTGAATTTTGCCAATGGTGAGATTGACATCAACATCACGGAATATGTGGATCATAACGATTGCGCATCCTTGCCCGACGCGGAAATCGTCGATCAATTGCTGGAAAAATATGAGGAAGAGATCGGTGCGGTGCGCCGTGAACTGGGCTACAACCGCCAGTATCGGTCCGATGATGAGATCGGCAGAACGGTTGCACGCCTCTACTATGAGGCCGGCCTTGCCAAATGGGGCAACGAATACGATATCGTGCTTGCCGGCGGCAGCATCAACACCAGAAGCCCTTATAACATTAAGGCTGGTACAGTAAAATATTCCGACCTGCAAATGATCCTGCCCTTTGACAACAAGGTGATGCTTTGTAAGATTTCGGGCAGAAATCTGATCGATAAATTCTTCAAGAATTCCAAGTATTACTATTATTCCGAGCTTTCTGTCAGCGATATTGACCCGAATAAGTACTATTATATCGTTGCAGATACTTGGACCTCGGGTTATGCTTGGGTCAATTGTACGGAAATCGATTGCTACGGAGAGAACATATTTGCCCGTGATCTGCTTGCGGATTATATCCAAGCAGGAAATTGGGAATAAAAGAGCCTGCCATCCGGCAGGCTCTTTTGCTATAAAAAACAGGCTTCCTTACCAAAGGAAGCCTGTTAATCTCTGAAAGCAAATAATTTTGCAGGTTTAATGCACAATGCATCGCAAATATCAAATACAACATCCAAAGAAACGGCGCAGTCGGCGGTCTCGATCCGGCTCATATGGGTGCGGCTGATGTTGACCAGCTCCGCCAGTTGGCTTTGGGAAAGGCCTTTTGCCTTTCGATAGTAAGAGATGTTTAACCCCAAATGGCGATACTTTTCCTTTTGTTGTGATTGCATAATTTCACCCCTATTTAGTATATCCGCTGACGGCAATAAAAGCGACAACATAAAATATAACAAATATAACTTGACAAGTTACAAAAGTGGCGATATACTTAAAAATAGCATTCGTGCACTCATTTTGCTTTACAAGGAGGAGACAAATGAAACGATTATTGGCTTTGCTATTGGTTATGGCAATGGTGGTGGCGTATGTGCCATTTACGACTGCTCAGGCGGCAACGGACAACACTACAGGATTTGCTGGCGGTTCCGGTACAGCGGAAGATCCGTATTTGGTTTCTACCAAGTATCATCTTGACAATGTGCGCAATTATCCGGATGCAAGCTTTAAGATGATCAATGACATCGAATTTACGGATGATGATTTTTCTTTGTACGGGGATTTCTATAACGAAAGCAATTATTGGGATCCTATTGATGATTTTACTGGCACCTTTGATGGCGGTAATCATATCATCTATAATTTGAGAATTGACAGGGTGGATGATAATGTTGGTTTGTTTGGCACGGTCAAATCCGGTAAAATCTGTAATATCCGCCTGATGAATGTGGATATTTATGGTGAGGATAATGTGGGCAGCATAGCTGGTTATTTGGCTGCGGAGAGTGATACATATATTGAGAATTGTTACACTGACGGTGTACTTGGCGGACGCAACTATGTTGGTGGTATTTGTGGACGTGTGTCAAGCCGTATAGCAACATCGAATATATTATGCTGTTTTAACAGGGTAAATATTTCCGCCCAAGATTACGTGGGTGGCATTTTGGGCTACCTATCAGGTACGCCCGATGGGGGTCCGCATTATTATTTGCGTATTGAGCAGTGCATTAACGAAGGCACTATTTCTGTGCCCAATAATAACTACAAGATTGCCGCAGGTATTTTGGGCTATGAGGAATCACATGGATGCAGTTATCATAAATGTTATGTTTCAAAGATTACAAACTGCTTAAATAAGGGTGAGGTTACTGGATATAGAGGGGCAGGAATTGCTTATGGCGCGTGTAGGGAATTGAAGTATTGCTACAATATAGGAACAATAGATTGTAATTATACTTATCCAATCAGCTCTTATAGCGGTTATACTTCCTGCTATGACTTGGAATCCAACGGAGAAGAAGCACTATCCAACAAGAGAACTTTTGTGAACTGGGATTTTAATGATGTTTGGACTATGGCTGGAGATTTGGAATACCCTTATCCTGAGCTACAGTGCTTCACGCTGCAAGGAAAGCCCGGAATTGCCGGTGATGTTGTATGCAACAGCACAGTAATGGTTGATTTTAGCACTCTGAGCTGCAAGCCCTCTGTCTATACTTGCACGTGGCGTGTGGATGGCAAGGAAGTCGCTATGGGGGATGCATACACCATTCAGGCTAGTGATGTAGGCAAGAACTTGACAGTTATTGTTACCAGTGCGGATATTTTCTGTGCAGGTTCTGTTGCAAGTGCGAAATATGCTGTTGGCAAGGCTGTACAGACTGCTGTACCTGTGATTCCGACATTGATTACCATGACACAGGATATGTTTGAAATTACAACTGTACCTACACAGGAATACAGCATTGATAATGTAAATTGGCAGGTTAGCGGCGTATTTGAGAATTTGGAGCCGGAAAAGACCTACATTGTCTATACAAGAATTCTGGAAACTGATGTGTATTTACGGGGTGCAAGTACTGAGGTTTTGAAGGTCTATTTGACAGCAATCTGCAATCACGAATGGGCTGTTTCAATAATGCAACCTGCCACTTATACATCCATGGGCAAAATGGTAAATACCTGTATCCGTTGCGGTGAGACAACAACAGAATCTATCCCTGCCAAGTTCTACGGCACATCCATCAACTTGGGCAATACATTGGATATGTATTTCGGCTTCTGCACCGGCTTGGTGGATGAGGGCGGCAAGGTCGTATTTGTCCGTGAGTTTGCCGACGGCACTACCGAGACCACCGAAGCACCCATCACATCCTTCAAGAAGAACAATTCTGTTTATGACATTACCTACACCGGTCTTGCTGCCAAGGAAATGTGCGACACCATCCATGTCTATGTTTACAATGGTAATGGTGAATTGGTAGGTCAGCATTCCGACAGCATCCGTTCCTATGTCCTCCGGCAGCTCCGGGAAAAGAACTACGAACAGGAATTCCGTACCCTGTGTGTTGACTTGCTGAACTACGGTGCAGCGGCACAGGTCGAATTCGGTTACAGAGAAAATGACCTTGCCAACAAGGATCTGACACCGGAGGAACTGGCTGAGGGAACACAGACTGTGGCTACCTACACTGACAAGCAAAGTATCGTTGGCAATGCAACCAGCTACTACGGCACGGCGTATATCTTGGAAACAAAAATCTCCATGATGATGGCCGTCCGTGGCGACCGGATCGGCGCAGATTGCTATGCGCTGGTGTCCTACACTGACCACACTGGCACCCCAAAAAGCAACATCCGTGTGGAGGGCAAAAAGAATTACAGCGTTTACGAGTTCGAGTTGAACGAGATCGTGGTTGCGGATGGTCGCTGTCTGCTGACCATCGAATTCTACAAGGCTGACGGCACTAAGGTGCTGACGGTTCAGGACAGCATGGAAAGCTATACCGCCCGGAATGCCGCGGATTACCCCTTGGCGGAAAAAATGCTGGCATTCTCGGACTCTGCATACAATTACCTGCATAGAAACGATCAGTGAAAGGAGACAGTTTTATGAAAGCCTTTGAAGCACCGATGCTTGAAATCGCAACCTTTGCTGTGGAAGATGTGATCACAACTTCCGCCGGCTTTACTCCCCCTGAGCAGGGCGAGAACCAAACACCCTACGGCTAATAAAATAACAAGAACCGGGAGGAAACTCCCGGTTCTTAACATATTTAAAAGATATGTCATTCCGAGGCCCAACGGGCCGTGGGAATCTCCCGGTACAATGTGCCGGTTTGGTAGGTATTACCGGGAGATTGCCACGTCGGGCATTCGCCCTCCTCGCAATGACAATGATGTTTTAATCCAGTGTATTGCCTCGATCGCGATAGGCACTTTCCAGAGGGCTTTCTGCATCCGCTTCCTTTTGGTAGCGTCCCACTACGGTGGCGGCCAGCTCCACAGGAAGCAGTGTTCCCGCACCGGCCACACAGCCGCCGGGACAGGCCATGCCTTCCAGCAAATAGCCATCATATTTACCGGCCTTTGCCAGCGTCATCAGCTTGCGGCAATCCCGCAGACCCTCCGCCCGGGCGGTCTTGACTTCCACATCGGGATTGGTCTCTTTAATCAATTTCTCCACCGCACCGGCCACGCCGCCGGATACCGCAAAACCACGACCGGTGGCTGTGCCTTCGTTCAGGTCATACATGGGCTCAATGGTCTCAAAATCGATCTCCTTGGCCTCGAACATGCCCTGCAATTCCTCAAAGGTGAGGACGAAGTCCACATCCGAACGGATATCCGCACGAATGGCTTCCAGTTTCTTTGCGGCACAAGGGCCGACGAAAACCACCTTACAGCCCGGGTATTCCTTCTTCATCAAACGAGCGGTGAAGACCATGGGCGTCAGGGTCATGGAGATATTCTGGGATTCGCTGGGGAAGAGCTTATAGATCATGGAGTGCCATGCA
>JAZORJ010000193.1:0-7493 GCA_045656525.1 Faecousia sp.
GTTTTTTCGACGTCTTAACGCAAAATCTTGTGGTATTTCGAGAAATTTTACTCCCATATCTTGTGTTTCGACAAATTCTGCACATTTTTTGTAGTATTATGCAGAGGACCCGTGCAGACGCACCACCGCGACAGTGGCATCGTCTGCATGGAGTGTCCGACTGCTCTGGAGAATCTTAGCCGCCAGTTCCCCGGCTGGCGCATCCGAATCCATCCAAAGCCTGCGCAGGGAATCCTCTCCCCCTGCGCCATCGCTGAGCAGAACCAGCGTCTCTCCCCGACGCAGGGACAGCCTTTCCGCCGTTTCCCGGCCGTCGGCCACCGACAGCCCCGGCGGTGGTGTGGCTGTCCCAATTTTTATAGGCTCTCCCTGAGAGATCACATAGGAGGGCGCTGCGCCCCATTTATAAAGGGTTGCTTTTCCGGTATCCAGCCGGATTTCTGCCAGATCCATGGTCACTGCTCCGGCTCTGCCTTGCAGGGCGCACAGGCTGTTCACGCTTCGCAGAGCGTAGGCCGCCGGATAACCGCAGGAGAGCAGCCGCCGCAGCATTTCGCTGACCTGCTTGGCGTCCCGGGCGGCTTCCGGGCCTGTGCCCATGCCATCGCAAAGAAGCACATAATACCGGCAGGCGATTCCTGCAAACCAAATGCACTGATCCCCATTTTCCTTGTTTTTCCCTGCACTGCGGGATGCCACTTCCGGCTGATACCAAGCCTTGGGCGGATCGTTGCGTTGGGCCAGCGTGTCCGAAAGATCCTGCAAATAATCCGCCAGAAAGCGATACTGCTGTCCTACCGCCGCCCGGTATTCCCCTTGCCGATCCCGGTCTGCCCGGATGGTACGCAGCTGCTCCTGACTCCGGCGCATTTCCATCAAAAGCCGTCCGTTTTTGCGGCAGCCTACGGGCAGATCCCCACCATTGCCCAAGGGCTTGTGCAAAATGGCAGGAGATATCTGTTCCGGCTGTTCCTTGCAGGTTTTCCGGCAGGGACAGCTGCCGCAGGCGCGCTCTGCGGCCCGGATGATCAGCGCCTGCTCGTCAATGGGTGCTTCCTCTGTGTCCAGAACCATGGCTTCCATCTGCTGTAAAACGGAGGATGCCAATTCCAGATGCACCTGCGCCGTGCCGGTTTCCCCTCTGCGCTGGGGGATGCCGGTTTGCCTTGGTAAAAGCAGAGCCCCGAAGGAGCCAATCACCAGACCCGGCAGGGGCATCAGATCAAATGCTCCGCAAATGCTCATCACGGCGATATACACCAAGCCCGGGCCGAAATGTTTGAAAAAGCCGTGCATTTTTGGGATCATCCGTACAAAATAGCTTAGGCACAGCACAGCAGTCATGGGTACCGGTGTTACCTGTGCCAAATCCAACGCAAGACCTGCCAAGGCAACTGCCGGAAAGGGCGCAGTGACGGCCAAAAGTCCGGCGGCAAGAAATCCAAAGCCCAGATAGGGCAGGGGCATGACCTGCGCCAGACACAAAACCCCCAGACCGTACACCAACCATTCAACGATGGGGTTGCGGCGTTCTGTTGCGGCGCAAAAAACAGCGGCAGACCCCGCCGCCATGGCGATTTGCAGAAGGTACATACTAATAGGCGGCCCAACCTGCAAATAATACTGAAACAGCAAGCCTGCTCCGGCGGTGATAAAGGCGGCAATTGCCGGCATCAAAAGGGGCGTTTCCCTTTGGATTTGTTTACCTTGCAATAATAGTGCGGCACCAAGACCTGCGCTGGTCCACACCGCCCCCAAGGGGCCTTGATTCCCCCAAAACAGCAGATATCCCACGGCACTTCCCATGGCCGTCAACACTGCGGGCCACCCGGTTTGTGCGCACAGCAGACCCAATGCGATGGGTTGCAGTCGATGTCCCAAGCTGGCGGCGCTGGCAAAGAATCCGGCAAGCAAGTAGCCACCGCCCTGTAAAAATGCATGTACCCGTGGGTTTGCCGCCCAGCGGCGCAAAAACCGCTGACTTCGTCGCATGTATAAGCCAATTGTCACCATCATATGTACCACAGTCCTTTCCTCTGATAGGTAAATCCTATCACGGAAGAGGGGGTATTTTTTGTCAAATCCTGTTCTGTGAGAAAGTTTCTTGCATAGTGAGCAAAGTCGGTGTATAATATAAAAAATTGAGCCTTTTTACAGGAGTTATTATGCTGAACAAGTTGCACAGCGTCGCAGACCGCTATGATGAGCTCTGCGCCCGGTCGGAACAACCGGATTTTTATGCCGACCCCCAAAAGGCGGCCAAGCTCCTCCGGGAGAAAAACGACTTAGAGCCAATCGTGGAGGCTTTTCATGCCTACAATGCCGCATTGCAGGAAATGGAGGATGCCTTGGAGCTGATGAGCGAAGAAGGCATGAAGGACTTTTGTCAGGAGACCTATCAGCAGGCCAAGGAGAAAAGTGAAGAACTGTACAAGCAGCTGCAAATTCTGCTCCTGCCCAAGGATCCCAACGACGAAAAGAATGTCATCGTGGAAATTCGCGGTGGTGTCGGCGGCGAGGAAAGTGCGCTCTTTGCCCACAGCTTGTTCCGAATGTACTCCATGTACGCCGCCGCCAAGGGCTGGCAGGTGGAGCTGATGAACTACAACGAAACCGAGCTTGGCGGTGTCAAGGAAGCGGATTTTGTCATTTCCGGCCGGGGGGCGTACTCCCGGATGAAATACGAATCCGGTGTCCATCGGGTACAGAGAGTGCCGGAGACGGAATCCGGCGGCCGTGTCCACACCTCCACCGCAACCGTTGCGGTGCTTCCGGAAATGGAAGAAGTGGATGTGCAGATTAACCCGGCGGACATCGAGATGCAGGTGTATCGTGCCAGCGGCGCAGGCGGTCAGCATGTCAACAAGACCTCTTCTGCGGTGCGTCTGATCCACAAGCCCAGCGGCATTGTGGTGGCTTGTCAGGAAGAACGAAGCCAACTGCAAAACCGGGAAAAGTGTATGCGGATGCTGGCGTCCAAGCTCTATGAGATTGAGCAGGAGAAGCTGTCCAGCGAGGTTACCGGCATGCGCCGAAGCCAAGTAGGAAGCGGTATGCGCAACGAGCGAATCCGCACCTATAATTTCCCCCAAGGCCGGGTCACCGACCACCGGGTGGGACTGACACTGTATAAAATTGATGCCGTTATGGATGGCGCAAACGACGAAATCATTGACGCACTCGCCACAGCAGATCAGGCGGAAAAGTTAAAGAATGCGCAATAAGCCTTCCCCTGGGGGAAGGTGCCCCAGTGCGCACACTGGGGCGGATGAGGGTAATAATTATGTTGACAGAGAATGAAATTTTGCGCAGGTCACAATCTCTGCGCAAACAAATGACAAAAGAAGAACGCCATTTATGGTACGACTTTTTAAAAACTTATCCCATCCAATTTAAACGTCAATATCCCATTGGGCCTTACTTTGCAGATTTTTATTGTTTCAAAGCAAAGTTAGTTGTGGAATTGGATGGTTCCCAGCATTGTGAACCGCAGGAAATAGAATATGACCGCAGACGTACAGAATACTTGGAACAACAAGGATATTACGTTCTGCGATTATCTAACAGGGATGTTATGACGCAGTTTCAAGCTGTTTGCGAATATATCGAGATTGCTGTGCAAAAACGGATGAAGGACTGACCCTCATCCGTCAAAAATCAAAGATTTTTGCCACCTTCCCCCAGGGGAAGGCGTTGGAGGAAACTATGGAATTTATCACAAATTCCCCAGAGGAAACGGAAGCCCTTGGGGAAAGATTCGCGAAAATATTGACTCCCGGGTGCATTGTCGCCTACCGGGGCGATCTGGGTGCAGGCAAAACAGCCTTCACCAGAGGTCTTGCCCGGGGTCTTGGCTGCACGGGGCAGGTCACCAGCCCTACTTATACCATTGTTAACGAATATCTGGGCGGCAGACTGCCCCTGTTCCATTTTGATATGTACCGTCTGCGGTCTTCGGACGACCTTTTTGACATCGGGTGGGACGATTATCTGGATCGCTGTGGCGTCTGCGCGGTGGAGTGGAGCGAAAATGTGGCGGATGCCATGGAAGACCCGGTGACAGTCACCATTGAGAAGATCGGTGAAAATGCTCGGCGGATCACCATTGAAAGGAGCGAAAACAATGCGCTTACTGGCCTTTGAAACCTCGGCGAAAGCCGCTTCGGTGGCGCTTTTTGAGGACGGAAAGCTTCTGGCGGAGCAATATCAGAATACCGGCCTGACCCACAGCCAGACATTGCTGGTGATGGCGGAGCAGCTATTGAAGCAATGCGCCCTCACTGCCAAGGATGTGGATGCGGTGGCGGTGGCCAACGGCCCCGGCTCCTTTACCGGCGTGCGCATCGGCGCGGCGGCGGCTAAGGGCTTTGCATGGGGTGCGGAGATTCCCATTTACGGCGTTTCCACCTTGGAAGCCATGGCGATGGGCTTGGGAATCCATGACGGCTACATTTGCCCCGTGATGGATGCCCGGAGAGCACAGGTGTACAACGCACTGTTTTATGTAAACCAAGGCGTTATTACCCGTCAGACACCGGACCGGGCCATTGCCCTCTCAGACCTGAAAAATGAGCTAAAAACCTTGGAAAAGCCCGTTTTTTTAGTTGGCGATGGCAGTGTTTTGTGCTATAATACCTTGAAAGAAGATGTTCCCTGTCTGATTTTACCCCCGGAAGGGCGGATGCATCAGCGTGCTGTGGGTGTTGGCCTTGCCGCACTGGCACAGGAAAATCCCGATGACCCGGCCGCACTCACTCCCAATTACCTGCGCCTGAGCCAAGCCGAACGGGAACGAAACGAAAAATTACAACAGAAATAAGGAGATCAGAACTATGGCAGAAGTACATGTATTGGATCACCCCCTCATTCAGCACAAACTGGCAATTTTGAGAAACGAGAATACCGGTGTCAAGGAATTCCGGGAACTGATCAGCGAGATCGCAGGCTTGATGTGCTACGAGGCCACGCGGAATTTGCCCACTGAGGAAGTGGAAGTCAAGACCCCTGTTGCCGTTGCAAAATGCCGGATGCTCTCCGGTAAGAAGCTGGCCATCGTTCCGGTGCTTCGTGCCGGTCTGGGCATGGTGGACAGCATGGTGGATCTGATTCCTTCTGCCAAGATCGGTCATATCGGCCTGTACCGTGACCCGGAGACCCATATGCCTGTGGAATACTACTGCAAACTGCCGGAGGATATTGAAAACCGGGTGGTTTTCGTGGTTGACCCCATGCTGGCTACCGGCGGCAGTGCCGTGGCGGCCATCGACTTTTTGAAAGCCAGAGGCTGCCGCAACATCATCATGATGAACATCATCGGCTGTCCTGAGGGTGTAAAGGTGGTGCAGGAAGCCCACCCGGATGTGGAAATGTATCTGGCGGCTGTGGACGAAAAGCTCAACGACCACGCTTACATCATCCCCGGTCTGGGCGATGCCGGCGACCGGATTTTCGGAACGAAATAATTTTATGGCGGACTGCATTGCAGTCCGCCATTTTATCTCCTCCCCCGGGGGAAGGTATCATGCACTGCGCTCCGAGGGTCTTGCAATTTCTTATCCTGCGTGATAAAATATTTTTACAATAAAAATCCGGAAAGGGGGAAGCTCCGTGAATCAGAAAACCGATTATATCGGCGTGTTTGACTCCGGCGTAGGCGGCATTAGCGTTTTGCGGCATTTGCGCAAAATTATGCCCAATGAGCGTTTTTTGTATTACGGAGATTCCGCCAATGCTCCCTATGGTCGCCGCAGCACCCCTGAGGTGAACGCGCTTACTCTTTCTGCGGCGGGTAAGATGATGGAATTTGGGCTGAAAGCCTTGGTGGTTGCATGCAATACGGCAACCGCCGCAGCGATCCACGATCTGCGGCAGAAATACCCGAATTTGATCGTAATTGGCATTGAACCGGCACTGAAACCGGCTGCGGATCAGTTTCCCGGCGGCAATATCGGCGTTATGGCCACGGAAGTGACCCTGCGGGAAGAAAAATTCGACAGCCTCTTGCATCGGTTTGACAGCAAAGCATCCGTCATCAAAATCCCTGCACCGGGTCTGGTGGAGATTGTGGAAGCCGGCAAGGCTGACACCGACGAAACGGTTGCACTTTTGTCGGAAATTCTGCGTCCGTATCTGGGAAAGCTGGACGCTGTGGTGCTGGGCTGCACCCACTATCCTCTGGCCGCAAAGGCCATCCGTCGGGTTTTGGGCCCCCGGGTGGTTCTGTTGGACGGGGGCGAAGGCACTGCCCGGGAGACCAAGCGGCGACTGACGGAAGCCGGCCTGCTTGGAGAGGGCCCGGGACAGATCCTGTGGCAAAACAGCGCAGGAAACGAGGAAATATTTACCCTGTGCCAATCCTTGCTGAACGGTTGAAAAAACCCTGAAAACAGGGTATGATAAGTACACGATCACATCAATGTGTGGAGGTTTTTTGTGGATCTGCTGCAAGCACAAGAAGAATATACGCTGGCACTGAAAGCCGGTCAAAAAGAATATAAGGCGCTTCTGGCAGAAGGCAAGGATCCCTATCCTCAGGTGTTGGACACCCTTTTGGAGGGGCGCACCGGGGATTCCGTGCAGGAGCTGGGGATTATGGAGATCCCTACGGAGCTGATCGTCGGCACGAAAGCCGCCGGGCGCATCAGCGCATTCAGCGCAGGCTTTTTACCCCTGCTGGACCCCAACAGCGAATTTGCCGGGAAGTGGATCCACCTTTGCGATGCCCACCTTTCCGAAGACGGCATCCGTGAGCCCATTCTCTGCTACGAATTTTTGGGAAAATTCTATGTGCAGGAGGGTAATAAGCGGGTCAGTGTCCTCAAATACATGGGCGCACCTCGGATTCCCGGCATCGTCAAGCGGATTTTGCCTGCGAAAGACGGTTCTGAGCGGGTGAACGCCTATTACGAATTTTTGGAATTTTACCGGTCTACCGGTATCTATGATATTCAGTTTGCCCATCCGGAGGACTATGCAAAGCTGCTGTCTTTCTTGGGTAAGGAGGCCGGCGAAGTCTGGACGGAGCGGGAAAGACGCACCTTTTCCTCCAACTATCAATATTTCCGGGATGCCTTTTTCTCTTTGGATACCAAAAAACTGCCTATTCTTCCGGAAGAAGCACTTCTGCTGTGGTTGCAGATCTATCCTTTCCGGGATTTGAAGAAGCTTTCCACCAAGGAGCTGAAAAAGACACTTTCCGCTTTGCAGGATGACCTGTTCACTTTCTCCCGGACGGAAGAACCGCTGGTGAGCACGGAACCGGAAACCAAAGCAGGTCTGCTCAGCTGGATCACCGCTCCCAATTATCTGAATGTGGCCTTTGTCCATCCTTTGGATGCGCAGGTAAGCACTTGGATCAAAGCCCATGACGAAGGCTGTCAGTATCTGCAAAAGGCTTTGGGCAATCAAGTGGTGGTACGCAGTTACTTCCATGCGGATGATCCTCAAAAGGCAGAGCAGCTGCTGGAACAGGCAGTTGCAGAGGGGGCAAATGT
>JAZORJ010000194.1:0-3870 GCA_045656525.1 Faecousia sp.
TTGCTTCTCCGGTGGTGCTGCACGCCAAGCAGGCTATGGCCGCCGCAGATGCAGGTAAGCACATTTTGATCGAGAAACCTTTGGCGATGACTGCGGAGGAAGGCCAGAAGGTTGTGGACTACTGTGCGGCAAAGGGCGTAAAAATTGCCGCAGGTTTGATGATGCGCTTCGGCTCCTATGTACAGGCGATGAAGAAAGCAATCGCTGAGGGCAAAATCGGCAAGCCGGTGTCCGGCTATGCCCAGTTTACTTGCTGGTATCCCAATATCCCCGGTGCATGGCGGCAGACCAAGGCCCACAGCGGCGGCGGTGCGATGATGGATATGGGCGTGCATTGTATTGACCTGATGCAGTACATTTTGGACAGCAATGCAAAGGATGTTGCCGCTTTCCACGACACCCTTTCCTTCCACTACGAGGTAGAAGACAGCTCCACCGTGCTTATGCGGATGGAAAATGGCTGTCAGTGCGTGGTGCAGTCCAACTTCAATGTCCCCGATGAGGCGGCTAAGTGGCGTATTGAGATTTTCGGTGACCGTGGCAGACTTTTGGGCTATGGTGTCATTGGTCAGGAGGATGGCGGAACATTGGACGCTATGTTCTTGGGAGAGCAGGGTGGCTATGTCGCCCAGCAGGATACCAACAAGGCGCAGGGCAAAACCATTGAAGTGGAATTTGGTAATGCCTATGCAAGAGAAATCGCCAGTTTCAGCAATTCTCTGCTTACAGGCGCACCTGTGGAAGTGCCTGCACAGCAGGCTGTACAAGTTCAGCGCATCATGGAGGCGGCCTACCGCTCCAATGATGAGAAAATAACCATAACATTGTAAAGGAGAACATACTATGGCGAAGAAAGCTTCTGATTTTCGATACAATACCGGTGAAACCAAGGTGCCTTGGGCGGCTGTGGGCGAAAACTACAACGCTGAGGACTTGATGGCAATCGTCCGCTTCCTGATGAAGGGCGAGGGCGCAGAATATGATGCAGCCATCAAGGCTGTGTAAGAAAAGGTCTATGCTTTGGACAAGATTGCAGAGCCCCCCGCAAAGCTGTCTCTGGATGCAGAGGTTGCCAAGGCAGAGGAAATGTGCGATGAATTCTTGAACACCGAAGGCTGTGTGTTCCTGACCAACTGTACTGCCGGCTTTGAGATTGCCTCCAAGTATGCCAACCTCCAACCCGGTGACGAGGTGATCGTGCCTGCCATCACCTTTGCGGCCACTATGGCATATCCCTTGTCCATCGGCTGTAAGATCGTGTTTGCCGATGTGGATCCCGTGACCCTGAATATGGATCCCAAGGATGTGGCAAAAAAGATCACCGACAAGACCAAGATGATCGTTCCGGTGCATATCGGCGGCTATCCTGTGGATATGGATCCCATCATGGAGCTGGCAGAAAAGCACAATCTGGTGGTTCTGGAAGATGCCGCCCATGGCTTTGGCGGTGAGTACAAGGGTAAAAAGCTGGGCACCATCGGCCACTTTGGCGCTTACTCCTTCCATGAAGTTAAGAATATGACTTCCTTCGGTGAAGGCGGCATTTTGACCACAACCATCGAGGATTTCCGCCCCGAAATGAAGCGTGCCCGTTTCTTGGGCGCTGATTTCTCCAAGAAAATCAAAAATTGGCTGTACGATGTGTGCGCAATCCCCGGCAAAGATGGCAGCAGCTTTGTTGCCACCAACTTCTCTACTACGGAGATTCAGGGCTTGGGCCTGCAATTGCAGCTTTCCCGTTACGAGAAGATTCTGGAAGCCCGTGCGCAGGCGGCTGCATACCTGACAAGCAAGCTGTCCGGCTGTGATGCGATCACGGCGCAGGATCTGGGTAACGATGAGATCAAGCCCACCTTCCATCTGTACAGCGTGATTATCGATCCTGAAAAAGCCGGTGGTGATGTGCAGCTGTTCAAGAAGAAACTGGCACAGAAGGGCGTTACGGAGATTGCCCACTTTGGCCCTCTGTACCGCTTTGATGTATTGAAGGAGCGTGGCTACGACGAGGCTGCCATTGCGGCTACCTGTCCTGTGACCGAGGAGGTCTTTGACCGTCGCTTTACCCACTTCCCCATTTACGGACTGACGCAGGAACAGCTGGATTACATGGCAGATGCCATTTTGGAATCCATCGACGAGATGCAAAAGGGTATTTAAAACCAAAGACCTGCCGGGAAACACCGGCAGGTCTGCGATTTTACATAAGAAATCAGGTATGATATATGGAAAATGAAATTTTGCTATTAGGTAAAAAAATCTTTTGGGATCAATCGGAAATTCTCATGGATTATCAGCCGGATGCCCATTGGCAGGAGCTGTGGGATGCCAAATTGGGACATTGGGAATGCAAGGATGGCTATCTCATCGGCAGCGAACCGGGAAATTTTGGTGGCATTCTGCTGAGCAAGCAGCGATTTGAGGACAATGTGATGATGCGCTTTACCATGTCCACTGTGCTGCCTGCAACCCGGGATCTGAATGCGGTATTCTGCACCACTTGGGACGATTCCGTAAATTATCTGAAAAAGGCCTATGTGGTAGGCCTGAATGGTTGGTATGAGAACAAAAGCGGTATTGAGCGTTTCCCAGAGGAGGAGCTGCGCAGTCTGACATCGTTGTATCATTATGTCCCGGGCACGGAGGTGGAGATCCTCACCGGTGCCATTGATGGTCACTGCTTCCTGTTTGCTGACGGTGTTTTGGTGCAGGAACTGATTGACGGCGATCCCATCCGTGGCGGACATGTGGGCTTTTCTCCCTATTCCACCAGCTTGAAGATCCGCAACATTCAGGTGCGCAAGATCGCATGGGAAAAGCGGGAGCAGATTTACAAGCCGGAATTTTGAGTACTATTCCCGCATACAAGAATACATATGGACGCAAAAAAGCTGTGCGGAAATTATTTCCCGCACAGCTTTTTTATTCTTCTAATACCGCCGTGCCAGCAACGCAATGCAAAGCGACGGCCGGGTCGGCTCCAATGCCACAAACAGCAGTAGATACGATACCGCAATTGCTTCATAGAATATTGTTTCCCCTTACGGACAAACTCTGTTGCCACAGCAATCATCTGATCGGGGCGGACACCGGTTTCCAGCTCGAACTGGTTATCACCAACGCAGGTATATGTTTCTCCCACTTCCACAATTCTGTGCAACACAAACTGGCCGTTATCCCGACGGTACAACGGCAAATCATATTTTTTCAGCTTTTCCGGGAGCGGTGATAGAATCACCTGATCCTTGCCGTTGTCCAGCATGGGGCGCATGCTGGTTCCCCGGGTCGTGAATTTCACAGTCTCCCCAGAAGCCAGTCGCTCCAATATCAACGGCATCATTTGTTCCAACTGAACAGATGTCTCAGGCAAGGAAATCCAGCTCCTTCAACCGGGCAACAAAAGCAGCAACGCTCTTTGCGGCCACTTCCTCTGTCACGTCATACTCTGCCAGCAGATCCTTTATCAGATCTGCTTCCTCTGCACCGACTGCCAGACGCTCCCACAGGAACTTGCCGGTTTCATTGAGGGTGATCATCATGTCAAAATCCGTCACACCGGCGGCAGGCAGAACAACCGTCTCATCTGCAACAGTACGCAAAATAAATCCGTCCTTCAGTTTCATAATCATTACTCCTTATCCAAATCTTTTTTGGGCTTCTTCTTGCATTGCTTTATGGGATACACGGGCTGCTTCCTCAGTGGGAGTGCATTGCAGTTTCCAAACAGGCACCATTGTCAGCAGCTTGTCGATCAATTCCAGCATACTGCCACGACCTTCCATCATGCCGGGTCGAGCTGTTTGTTCCATCAGTGCCAATGCCGCTCTTGTCCCACCAAAGGGGGCAATCTCATTGGTTTCGCCTCGGGTCAGC
>JAZORJ010000195.1:0-2794 GCA_045656525.1 Faecousia sp.
GCTGCCCTACCTGCGGCGGACCCTTGAAGCCCATCGGTACCGGAACCCAGAAACTCCAGCAGGAGCTGGAACTCCTGTTTCCGGATATGCCGAGCCTCCGGATGGATGCGGATACGGTCAGCGCTGTGAATACCCACGAAAAGATCCTGGAAAAATTCGAGAAAGAGAAGATTCCAGTGCTCATCGGCACCCAGATGGTGGCCAAAGGCCTGAATCTGTCGGATGTGACCCTGGTTGGCGTTCTGGATGCGGACTTGAGTCTTTACGCCGACAGCTACCGGGCGGCGGAAACGACCTTTAATATGCTGACCCAGGTGGTGGGTCGGGCCGGACGGGGCGAGCGTCCCGGACGGGCCGTGATCCAGACCATGGTCCCGGAGCACCCGTGCTTCCTCCTGTCCCAAAAATGTAATGGCTGCCAAATCCCCAAAGGGCGGACATTCCTGAATCCGACGCATTTCCTGTTCCAGTTCAAAAAAGCTATCGTAATCCTGCTGTGCCGCCAATTCGATTACTTTGTGATTCGGTACCAGTGTCTGTACCAATGCTTCGCCCGGAGCATCGCCCCGTCCGGCACGGCCCACCACCTGGGTCAGCATATTAAAGGTATTTTCCGCTGCCCGGTAAGACCCAGAATACAGTTCCCGATCCGCATCCAGCACGCCCACCAGTGTCACATCCGGGAAATTCAGTCCTTTTGCCACCATCTGGGTGCCGATCAGCACCGGAACACGGTCGTCCCGGAAGTGATCCAGCATTTTCTCGTGGGTATTCACAGCATTGACCGTATCCGCATCCATGCGGACGATTTCCATATCCGGAAACAGCTCCTGCAATTCCTGCTGGGCCTTTTGCGTGCCCGTGCCAACGCGTTTCAGAGGGCTGGAGCAGCTGGGACAGCGCTCCGGTGCCGCCACGGAATGGCCGCAATAATGACACATCAGCCGTTCATTGGCGCTGTGATAGGTAAGTCTTGAACTGCAACGGGGACATTCCGGAGCTTCTCCGCACTCCACGCACACCAGCGCACGGCTGTTGCCCCGACGGTTCAGGAACAGAATGCTCTGTTTTCCCGCCCGGTGGGTCTTGTCGATGGTTTCCCGCAGGTCATAGCTGAAAACAGAATCGTTTCCGTTTTTCAGTTCTTCCCGCATATCCACGATACGCACTTTCGGAAGTGCCCGGCCGCCGAAGCGGTTTTTCAAGGTATATAATTGATAATCGCCATTTTTCGCCCGGAACATACTCTCCACCGATGGCGTGGCAGAGCCAAGCACCACCAGAGCATTTTCGTAGGCTCCCCGCCAGATGGCCACTTCCTTGGCCGAATATCGGGGGGCGTTTTCCGACTTGTAGGAGTGTTCCTGCTCCTCGTCGATGATGATAACACCAAATTGTGAACTGGGTGCGAACACCGCACTTCGGGTTCCCACCACCACTTTGGCTTCGCCGGATGCGATGCGTTTCCATTGATCATTCCGCTCACCAGCGGAAAGGCTGCTGTGCTGGACTGCCACCTGATTTCCGAAATGGGCCGCCACCAAACTCAGCAGTTGGGGGGTAAGGCCAATCTCCGGTACCAAAAGAAGCGCACTTTTATTCTCTTCCAGACAGCGACTGATCAGCTTCAAATAGATGGCTGTCTTGCCCGAGCCGGTAACGCCATGCAATAGCGCAACACCGGGCTTTTCCTGATGCAGCTGCTCGTTCAAACCGTCAAATACCTGCTGCTGCTCTGCGCTCAACACCAGCGGCCCGTCCAAAACTGCGGGACGAATCTCCTTGCAGCGCAAAACCGGCTTCTCGGTCAGCACCAAATAGCCCAGCTCCACCAATCGGTTGACTGTGGCCGTGGTAGCGCCCGTATAGTAGCAAAGCTCCTTGACGGATACACTGCCCAGACCGCACATCAGTTCCAGCACACTTTTCTGCATGGCTGCGGATTTGGGCCGGTGGGACGCAAATTCCATGACTTCTTCCGCAGAAGCTGCCAATGTGGCAATTTTCTCCGTTTTGTCCTTATTCTTTTGCAGCAGGCTTGTCTTGCCGGTAATCCACTTTTTTCGGAGCAGATACTGCAAAACGCCCCGGAACGCTTCATCCTCAGAAACCACATTTCGCAAGATGGCTTCCTCTGCCTGTCCGCCCAGATTTTCCATGCAGGTCAGTAATTCCTGTGCATGTTCCCGGCGGGGCGGATTTTCCTTCCAGCTTCTGTCGTCTGTCAGGCGATAGGTGTTCTTTTCTTTGAACCACAAACCGGCCGGAAGCATGATCCGGACAGCCTCGTAAAAGGTACAGAAATATCTCTCTCGAAGAAAGGCCGCCAAACGGAGCATGACAGGCGAAAGCAGGGATGCTTCATCCAGAACTTGTTCAATACATTTTAAACCCTGCGCGCTTCCGGCTTCCACCGCAAGCACCACGCCCTCACACCGGCGGTTTCCCCGACCGAAGGGCACCATCACCCGTTGACCGGGTTTCAGCTCCATTCCTGCGGGGATGGCATAGGAGTAGGGCTTGTCGATGGCAAAAGTCGCCGCAGAAACAGCAATTTTTCCAATCATGGCCCTTTCCTCCTCGTTTTATTTTGCGTATTCTTCCTTCAATGTGGCGGTGAGCTTGCCCTCAGCCACTTCACGAATTGCCAGAGTGACCGGCTTTTCGGTGAGTTCTTCGCCAAATTCTTCTGCTTCCTCTGCAATCTGGCGGGCACGCTGGGCCACCACATTCACCAGAAGATAACGGCTCTTAACATCTTTCAGCAAATCTGCTACGGGGGGGTACAACATAT
>JAZORJ010000196.1:0-9449 GCA_045656525.1 Faecousia sp.
AGCCCGGATGGTCATGCGCTGGAAAGGCGGGGAAATTGCCAATCTGAGCCGGGCGTTTTTGGACACCAACGGTGCGGTTAAGCATGCCAATGTACAGGTCAGCAAGAAGGATCTGTCCGCTTTGAGCAAGCGTATGTACGCAAGCCTGCGGGAAATGGCGGGAGATCTGAAAACCGCCAGCCGTCGGGGTCTTGTGGAGCGTTTTGACGGCTCTATCGGCGCAGGTTCTGTGCTGATGCCCTTTGGCGGTAAGTATCAGCGCACACCGGCGCAGGCAATGGCGGCAACGATGCCCATGCTGCCCGGTCAGGTTACCGATCAGGCCAGCGTGATGGCTTGGGGCATGGATCCTGACCATATGAGCATCGACCCCTACACCGGCGCAAAGGCAGCGGTTTACAGCAGCGTGGCGAAATTGGTCGCCGCCGGTGCAGACTACAAAAAAGCCTACCTTTCCTTGCAGGAATTCTTTGAAAAACTCCGCACCGAACCGATACGCTGGGGCAAGCCCTTTGCCGCACTTTTGGGTGCGCTGGATGCCCAGTTGGAGCTGGGTGCGGCGGCCATCGGCGGCAAGGACTCCATGTCCGGCACATTCCTGGACTACGATGTCCCCCCCACGCTGATTTCCTTTGCTATTGCGCCCATTGACAAAAATCTGGTGCTGTCACCGGAATTCAAGGAAGCCGGCAACAGCGTATACCTGTTCGGTGGGTTGGACGACACCGCCGAGAGTATGAAGCGCACATGGGAAGCGTTCCATGAGCTGCACTTGGCCGGAAAAGTCAAGGCCGCGTGGGCGGTGGAAAACGGCTTGGGCGAAGCGGTGATGAAGATGTCCTTCGGCAACAGCATTGGCTTCAAAGCCGGTGCTGACTTGGGGGAAAACTGGCATATGCCGGGCTTCTACGGCTTTATCGTGGCGGAGTTAACCGAGGATGTCACCCTGCCCGGTGTGATGAAGATCGGTGTGACCACAGAAGCGCCGGTTATTGTGCTGGATGGCGACAGCGCACCTATTGCCGAACTGGTGGATATTAACGACGGCGTTTTGGAAAAGGTCTATCCCACCAAGGTTGCCGAAAAAGAAGCAACCATTCCTGTGTTTGGCTATACCGGCGGAGGGGATATTGCCCCGGCTGTGAAAACCGCCAAGCCCAAGGTGCTGATCCCTGTGTTCCCCGGCACCAACTGCGAATACGACTCCGCCCGGGCGGTGATGGCCGCCGGTGCAGAGCCGGAAATCTTCGTGGTGCGCAACCTCAGCGCGGAGGATGTGAGCCGGAGCGTGGAGCAGTTTGCAGGCAAAATCGCCCAAAGTCAGATGATTTTCATCCCCGGCGGCTTCTCCGGCGGTGATGAGCCGGACGGCTCGGCCAAGTTCATCACAGCATTCTTCCGGAATCCTGCCATCAAAGAGCAGGTGACAAAACTGCTGGATGATCGGGACGGCCTGATGCTGGGCATCTGCAACGGCTTCCAAGCACTGATCAAGCTGGGTCTTGTGCCCTTTGGCAAGATCGTGGACACCGATGATACTTGTCCCACTCTGACCTACAACACCATCGCCCGTCACCAGTCCAAGATGGTGCGCACCCGGGTCTGCACCAACAAGTCTCCGTGGCTGGCCGGAACGGAAGTGGGCGAAGTTTACACCGTGCCCATTTCCCACGGCGAGGGTCGGTTCTTTGCAAGTGAAGACTTGGCGCTGCAATTGGCGGCAAACGGCCAGATCGCCACCCAGTATGTGGACATGAACGGCAAACCCACCATGGACACCGCCTTCAATCCCAACGGTTCTCTGTTCGCCATTGAGGGCATCACCTCTCCCGACGGACGGGTACTGGGCAAGATGGGCCACAGCGAGCGCATCGGGTGCGGTCTTTACCGGAATGTCCCCGGCGCGTATGATATGAGACTCTTTGAATCCGCAGTAAAATACTTTAAATAATAATCAAGGGGCGGCCAACGCCCGCCCCTACTTTATTTTTTGTGAAATTTTCTTTTGGGTAAGGGTGTACAGCTCTATGGCCATCAGGCTCACCGGCACCCACAGCAGGGAAAAGGCGGGGCAAATCTGCCCCTGAAAATGAAACAGCTGATCCCGGTAATCCCATACGCTGTGATTCCGGTTGACCAGACATCCAACCGCCAGCTCCAAGCCGGTAATCATCACGGCACCCAAAATGGGGCGAAGGGGAACGGGGATTTTCTGAAATTTGGATGCACCGCCGCCCACCAGAAGAAAACACAGTCCGCCCAGCAGGAACATACTGCCGTGACTGCGGCCACGCCATACAAATTCCAGAATCATATACGCCGTACCACCGATGTAAAACAAAATACAGCCCCGTAAAAATTTCATATGCAACCCTCCGGAGATAGTATCCCCGGAATGGGCGGTTTTACACGCCGAGAATGCCCATCAGTTCTGCTAATTTACAGCAATTCTCCCGCTGTTTTGCCGAAAGATCGGTGAAAACCGGGCCGTACTCCCCGTTGAAGGTACGGGCATTGCAGGCGGATAGGGTTTTCAAAGTCTGGCCGTAGCATTTTCGCAGGGCAACCTCGATTTTCTCAGAGGGAAGGGATACCGTGCCCGGATTCATGGGTACGCCCTCCGCAATCCGGGCAATGCCCTTCATGTACCGAACGCAGCGTTGCTCATTTTCCTGCAACTGCTGCAAAATGCTCCGACCCGGCCCTTGCAGCTGCCGGGCAAGGGTGCCGTAGAGTGCGGCACGGGCCAGACAGCCTGCTGTCAGACCGGCAAGTCCATCTGTGATCGGCGGCGTTTCACCCCGGACACGCTGCCAAATTTTGACCTGTTCATCCATAGCAATTCCTCCTTTTTCAAGCCTGTTAACAGTATAGTGGAGGTGCAGTGGAGAAATACCTGAATTATTTGCTGTAAAATCCTGTAATTTTGAAAAATTCGGTTGACAAATGGAAGAATATATGGCAATATATTGTGGAGCGTATTAAATAAGAGCACAAGATATTGCGGTTTATCTTGTGCTTTGTTTTCTCATTATATATAGGAAAGTTTGGTGTTTAGCAATGATTCACAGCATTATTAAGCGTGACGGCCGTGTGGTTTTGTACGATCAGAACAAGATCGCAGCGGCTATTTTGAAGGCTATGGAGGTCTCCGGCGAAGGCAATGCCGCCGATGCCGCCCGTGTAGCAAACGATGTCCAGCGGGAGCTGGAAAATCGCTTTGTCTCCGATGCCCCCAACATTGAAGCAATTCAGGATGCTGTGGAACAGCAGCTGATGAACCATGGGTTCAACGCTGCCGCCAAGGCTTACATTTTGTACCGTGCCAACCGCACCCGGGCAAGAGAAGCCAGCACCTCTTTGATGAAGACCATCGACGAGATCACCAACATTGACGCCCGTATTTCCGACATGAAGCGGGACAATGCCAATATCGACGGCAACACCGCCATGGGCTCCATGCTGCAAATCGGCGCCGCCGGCGCAAAGGCCTACAATGAGATGTATCTGCTCCGCCCCGAGCATGCCAAGGCATACCGGGAGGGTGACATTCACATCCACGATTTTGATTTCTATTCTCTGACCACCACCTGCTGTCAGATCGACATTTTGAAGCTGTTCCGCGGCGGTTTCTCCACCGGTCACGGTTACCTGCGTGAGCCCCAGAGCATTCAGAGCTATGCTGCGCTGGCTGCCATCGCCATCCAGTCCAACCAGAACGATCAGCACGGCGGCCAGTCCATCCCCAACTTTGACTATGCCATGGCTGAGGGCGTGGCAAAGACTTACCGCAAATCCTTCACCCGCCGCCTGCGTGAAGTGGTTGAGGATTATCTGGATCTGGAAGATGAGATCGAGGCTGTTGCCGACATCGTTGCCCGTGTGGAAGCGGCCACCGGTGAATATGCCCGTCTGGAAAGCAGCAAGGCGTATCTGGACGGCATCGTGGATGCCCTGACGGACAAGTACGCCATGTCCATGGAGGTTGCTGCGAAGCTGGTGGATCGTGCTTCGAAGCGTTCCTTCAAAAAGACCAACGGCGACACCAAGCAGGCTATGGAAGGCTTTGTACATAACCTGAACACCATGCACTCCCGTGCCGGTGCCCAGACGCCCTTCTCCTCCATCAACTACGGTACGGATACCACCCCCGAGGGCAGAATGGCCATCCGCAACATCCTGCTGGCACTGGAAGCCGGTTTGGGTCACGGCGAGACCTGCATCTTCCCCATCCATATCTTCAAGGTCAAGGAAGGTGTCAACTACAACGAATCCGATCCCAACTACGACCTGTTCCGTCTGAGTATGCGGGTCAGCGCAAAGCGTCTGTTCCCCAACTATACTTTCTTGGACTCTCCCTTCAACCTGCAATACTATGTCCCCGGCCGTCCCGAGACGGAAGTGGCTACCATGGGCTGCCGTACCCGTGTTATGGGTAACACCTATGATCCCACCCGTCAGATCGCCTACGGCCGCGGCAACCTGTCCTTCACCTCCATCAACCTGCCCCGTATCGCCATTGAAAGCAAGGGCGACGAAAAGGTGTTCTATCAAAAGCTGGAAGAAATGCTGGAACTGGTTGCACAGCAGATGCTGCACCGTTTTGAGATTCAGGCCAACAAGCACATCTATAACTACCCCTGCCTCATGGGCCAGGGCGTTTGGATGGATGCGGACAACCTGTCTGTGGACGACGATCTGCGGGAAGTGCTGAAACACGGCACCCTGTCCATCGGCTTTATCGGTCTTGCGGAGACCTTGACCGCCCTGTACGGTCAGCACCATGGCCAAAGCGAGGATTTGCAGAAGAAGGGCTTGGAAATCGTGGGCTTCATGCGCAATTACTGCGACAATAAGTCCAAGGCTCTGCAAATGAACATTACCCTGTTGGGTACGCCTGCGGAAGGTCTGTCCGGCCGCTTCATCCGCATGGATAAGAAGCGTTACGGCAAGATCCCCGGTGTCACCGATCGGGAGTATTACACCAACAGCTTCCATGTGCCTGTATGGCACCCCATCTCCGTTTACGACAAGATTCGTCTGGAAGCACCCTACCACGCATTGTGCAACGCCGGTCACATCAGCTATGTAGAGCTGGACGGCGATGTAGCCCGGAATGTGGAAGCCTTTGAGTCCGTTGTCCGCTGCATGCACGACCACGGAATCGGCTACGGCTCTATCAACCATCCTGTGGATCGTGACCCCGTCTGTGGCTATGAGGGCATCATCGGCGATGTGTGTCCCCGCTGCGGCCGTCGTGAGGGCGAGCAGATCGATCCGGAGAAGGCCGAGCAGTTAAAGAGAATGTATCCCGAAATGCCCGCATTTCAGGGAATCCGATAAGGAGGAATTACTATGACAGTCAAAACACAAAGCGAAAAAATGGGTCAGGGTGTTGGCTTTGAGCGCATCCGCAGAATCACCGGTTATCTGGTGGGCACCATGGATAAGTGGAACAACGCCAAGCGTGCAGAGGAACGGGATCGGGTGAAGCACAGCCTGAATACCAATGCTTGATCTGGCCGGAATCGTATCCGATAGCATCGTAGACGGCCCGGGAATCCGGGTGACGGTATTCGGTCAGGGCTGCCCCCATCATTGCCAAGGCTGTCACAATCCCGAGACATGGGAATTCGGCTGCGGCACAAAAGTGACCGAGGGGCAAGTTTTGGCCGAGGTGCTGAAAAATCCCCTGTGCCGGGGCGTGACCTTTTCCGGCGGTGAGCCTTTCGCCCAGCCGGAGGGATTTGCCTGCCTTGCCAAGCTTTTGAAAGAAAAAGGCTATGAGGTAGCGTCCTATACGGGCTATACCTTTGAGCAGCTCCTCAGCGGCACACCGGAGCAAAGAAAACTGCTGGAAAGCATCGATGTACTCATCGACGGGCCTTTTATCCAGTCGGAAAAAAGTCTGGAAATTTCTTTCCGGGGCAGCAAAAATCAGCGGATCTTGGATGTGCCAGCCAGCTTGCAGGCAGGAAAAGCGATTTCTGTGACCAGCAGCCGCTGGACGGGAGATTATGAATAATGAACAAGGCGTGTTGCAAAATGCAACACTCCTTTTCCCTTTTAATGTAGGGGCGGCAAGATATCCTACCGCACATGTCATCGCGAGGCCCAATGGGCCGTGGCGATCTCCCGGTACAACTTTGGATACATGTTTGCAGCTCGATGGATGTTACCAGGAGATTGCCACGTCGCCTGCGGCTCCTCGCAATGACACGGAAATTCACGGGGCGTCGAGGCGCCGCCCCCTACAAGTGCAGAAACTGGAAATTATTGCCGAATGGCTGTTGACTTTATCACGATGATGTGATAAAGTAACACAAACCAAACCACAGGAGGCAGAATCATGGCGAAAGTCGATAGAAAATACTTGAACAATTTGTATCGGGCAATTCTGGCATTGGAAACAAAACAGGAGTGCGCCGCTTTTCTTGACGATATTTTTACCATTCAGGAGTTGGATGCCATTTCTCAGCGTCTGGAAGTGGCACGGCTGCTTCATGAAGGCAAAAACTATGTGGATATCAATAAAATGACCGGCGCAAGCACGGCAACCATCTGCCGGGTCAGCAAGTGCTTGACCTATGGAGACGGGGGCTATAAAACGGTAATCGAAAAACTGGAAGCAGGTGAAGATAATGAACTTTGATCAGAATATTTTGCGTAATGATGAAAAAGCGGTGTTTGCCCTGCGCAGTCTCTATTTGCAGTATGGCTATCGCCAGTTTAAGATGAGTAAATTTGAGGAATACGACCTCTATTCCAAGAACAAGGACTTTTTGGTGTCCGAGGGAGTCATTTCCTTTACCGATACCGATGGAAAGCTTCTGGCCTTAAAGCCGGATGTGACATTGTCCATCATCAACAATGCCAAAGAGCAAAGCGGACAGGTGGACAAGCTGTTTTATAACGAAAATGTGTACCGTATTTCCGGGGATTCCCATTCCTACAAGGAAATCATGCAGACAGGTATCGAATGCATCGGTGCGGTAGGGGAAGCGGACCGGCTGGAAGTGGCCCTGCTGGCGGCCAAGAGCTTGTCCTTAATCAGCGATTCCTTTAAGCTCTGTATTGCCCATACCGGTCTGTTGCAGGCGTTGCTGGACCAGTATGATGTGGAAGAAAGTGTCCGGCCGCAGATATTTACGGCCATCAATGAGAAAAATGCCCGTTTGCTGGAAAGTGTTTGCACAGCTGAGCAGTATGAGGATTTGCAGGTACTGTTGGTTACATATGCCCACCCGGAGGTTATGATTGGGGCGCTGTCTTGGATCGCAAGATCCCCCGAGGCCTTTGATGCTATGTGGGAATTGAAAAATGTGGTAGATGGCCTGCAAAAGGACTTTGCCGGAAAAGTCGTCATTGACTTTTCCGTGGTCAGCGATAATAACTATTACAGCGGCGTGGTTTTCAAGGGTTTTGTCAGCGGCATTGCCGATCGGGTGCTGTCCGGCGGCCAGTACGACAAGCTCATGGAGAAAATGGGCAAAAAGGCCGGCGCCATCGGCTTTGCGGTGTATCTGGACACCTTGGAGCGTTTGGAAGAAAAGACCGTCCCCACGGAGGAAAAGCCCGTCATCAATGTGGCGCTTCCCAAGGGCCGTCTGGGCGAAAAGGTGTACGAAATGTTTGAAAAGGCCGGCTTTGAGTGCCCGGCAATCAAGGAAAACAACCGCAAGCTGATTTTTGACAATGAAGAAATCGGCATCCGTTTCTTCTGGGTCAAGCCCTCGGATGTTTCTATCTATGTGGAGCGGGGCGCGGCGGACATCGGCGTGGCAGGCAAGGATATTTTGCTGGAATATGCCCCGGATGTGTACGAGTTGCTGGATCTGAACATGGGCAAGTGCCGCATGGCGGTTGCCGCAAAAAAGGATTTTCAGGATGACCCCTCCAAGACCCTCCGGGTGGCGACGAAATTTTCCAACATTGCCAAGACTTATTATAAAGAAAAATGCCGGGATATCGATATTATTCACCTGAACGGATCCATTGAGCTTGCACCCATTCTGGGACTGTCCGATGTGATCGTGGATATTGTGGAGACCGGCAAGACCTTACTGGAAAACAATTTGGAGCCCATTGAGAACATCGTTCCCATCAGCGCACGGCTCATTGCCAACAAGGCGTCCTACAATTTTAAGACTTCGCGGATCGAGCAGATCAAGAAGGAACTTACAAAACAGGTGGTGAAGGACTGATGATCAAGATCATGGAGTACGGCGCTATTAGCGCCGATGAGATCTTTGCACGAAATGAGAGCGAGCTGGATGTGTCGGAGGTTGTTTCGGACATCATTGCGGATGTGCGCAAAAACGGCGATGCCGCGCTGATTACATATGCAAAGAAATTTGACAAAGCAGACCTCACCGCGTTGGAAGTTTCCCAAGAGGAGATCGACGAAGCGTTTGCCGGCGTTGAACAGGAATTTTTGGAAATCCTCCGGGAGGCGGCGGCCAATATCCGCACTTTCCACGAGAAGCAAGTACGCCAAGGCTTCCGGTTGGAACGCTCCGACGGCGTTGTGATGGGACAGAAGATCACCCCCATCGAAAAGGCAGGATTGTATGTCCCTGGCGGCACGGCGGCCTATCCGTCCACAGTTTTGATGGATTCCATCCCGGCAAAAATTGCCGGCTGTAAGGAAATCTGCATCGCAACGCCGCCATCTGCAAACGGCAAGATCAATCCCGTCATTCTGGCGGCGGCCAAGATCGCCGGTGTGGACCGGATCTTTAAAATGGGCGGCGCACAGGCTATTGCGGCGCTGGCGTACGGTACCCAGTCCGTCCCCAAGGTGGACAAGATCGTGGGCCCGGGCAACGCCTTTGTGGCCGAAGCCAAGCGGCAGGTGTTCGGCAAGGTATCCATCGACATGATTGCCGGGCCAAGCGAGATTTTGGTCATTGCCGACGGTAAGAGCAATCCGGCTCATGTGGCGGCAGATCTGCTTTCTCAGGCAGAACATGACAAAATGGCCAGCGCGGTTTTGGTGACCGACAGCATGGCTTTGGCGAAGCATGTGCAGGCGGAAATTGAAAAGCAATTGGCAGTTTTGCCCCGGGAAGAAATTGCCCGTACAAGCATTGAAAATAATGGCAAAATCATCGTTGCGGACAATTTTGACGATGTGTTGGCGGTTGCCAACGAGATAGCCCCGGAACACTTGGAGCTATGCGTGGACAATCCCTTTGATTATCTGGATAAGATTCAAAATGCCGGCAGTATTTTTATGGGTCGCTATTGTCCCGAGGCCTTGGGCGACTATTTTGCAGGCCCGAACCACACATTGCCCACATCCGGTACGGCCCGTTTTTCCAGGCGCCTTTCTGTGGATGACTTCATCAAGAAGACCCAGTTTACTTACTACACATCCGAAGCACTGGCTAAGGTTGGGGAAAAGGTGGCGTATTTTGCAGAAAAAGAGGGACTGAGCGCCCATGCCC
>JAZORJ010000197.1:0-7411 GCA_045656525.1 Faecousia sp.
ATGCAATTTGCAGGTTGAAGCCACCGGTATAGGCATCGCAATCGATGATCTCCCCGGCAAAATACAATCCGGAAACCAATTTGGACGCCATCGTTTTGGGGTCGATCTCGGATACTTTTACACCGCCGGATGTGATGATCGCCTCACTTACCGGCCGTTTTCCTGTGACTACCAAGGAAAAACCCTTCAAAAGCTCCACCAAAGCCCGGCGTTGCTGGCGAGTCAGTGAATTGGCCTGCAAATTGGGATCAATGCTCAGTCTGCGCAAAACAACGGGAATCATGCTTCTGGGGAGCAAATCTGTCAGCGCATTTTCCATGGTGCGGTTTTGATACATTTCCAGATCACGCAAAATGCGACTGTCCAGCTTTCCCTCATCCAACGCAGGTTTCAAATCAATGATCAAACGGCAATTGCCTTTTAAATGAGCACTTGCCGATAAAACTGTCGGCCCAGAAACGCCAAAATGCGTAAACAGCAGTTCTCCAAAATCCTTATAGAGTACCTTATTCTTTTCGTTGACCAGCTTCACACTCACATTCCGCAGGCTCAGTCCCTGCATATCGGGGCAGTCCTCTCCTGCCGTTTCCAAGGGTACCAAAGAACCCTCTGTATCTGTAACGGTGTGTCCCAAGGCCTTTGCCATTTCATAGCCGTCTCCGGTGGAGCCGGTGGTGGGATAACTCAAACCGCCGGTGGCCAAAATCACGCTGGACGCGCTGTATTCATTTTTCTCTGTCCGCACACCGGTGACAACACTGTCCTGCGTCAATATCTTGCATACCCGCTCCGCGCGTACCGTTACACGATTTTGACGCAGCTGATCCTGCAAACAGTTCAAAACAGATTGTGACTTATCCGATACAGGAAACACCCGGTTGCCACGCTCTGTTTTCAAAGGGCAGCCGTGGGATTCGAAGAATTTCATAATCGTTGCAGGGGGAAATGCGGCCATAGCACTGTACAGGAAACGCCCGTTTCTGGGGATATTCTGCAAAACCTCAGCAGGCTCGCAGTCATTGGTTACATTACAGCGACCTTTTCCGGTGACGAGCAGCTTCTTGCCCAGTCGGTCATTGCGCTCCAACAAGAGCACCCGACTGCCCCTTTGCGCCGCTGTGATGGCAGCAAACATCCCCGCAGGGCCACCGCCAATAACGATCACATCCACAATCATCCGTTTTCTTCCTGCTTTTCGTAGATATTGTACTCCGCCCAGACATGTTCCAGCTCCTGAAATGTCTTGGACAGTTCTCTTTCCTTCTTGGCCGCAATGGCAACGATCAGGGCATTTACCACACTCAGGGGTGCTACCAAGGAGTCAACCAGCGACACCATATCACTCTTCGCCAGCAACACATGATCACTGCACTGTGCCAAAGAAGACTGGGAGGAATCCGTCACCGCAATCACCGTAGCACCGGTACTGCTGCAATACTGGGCCGCTTTCAGCGTTGTTGCCGAATATCTGGGGAAGCTGAACGCAATCACAGCATCCCGGGAGTTGACACCCACGATCTGTTCAAACATCTCACTGGCACCGGATGCGGTGAGAATGTGGACATTCTGGAACATATAGTTCAGATAGTATCCCAAAAAGTTAGCCAAAGGTGCGGCAGAGCGCACACCGAGAATATACACCCGTTCAGCGCCTAGAACCGCATTGACTGCGGCATCAAATACTGCCGTATCCACCATCTCACCGGTCTGGCGCAGCTTTTCCATATCGGACTGCAACACCATGGACAATACATTCTGGTTGCCGATGCGGTCGTTGGTTACCTCGATCCGCTGCGCAGCAGTCAGGCGGTTAACCACCATTTCCTGCAATGCTTTTTGCATGCTGGGATAGCCGTCGTAGCCTAATTCCACGGCAAAACGAACCACGGTGGACTCAGAAATTCCCACCGTCTTACCCAACACATTGGCCGTCATAAAAGCGGCTTTGTCGTAGGATTCCAGAATAAATTTGGCAATCCGCCGCTGGCCCTTGGAAAAGCTGGCTTCCTTGGATTTGAGAATGGATAAAATATCTTGGCGCATAGTGAACACCTCGTTTCATTTATGCAATTAATATAGCAGAACTCTTGCGTTTTTGCAAGTGTTCTTGCCAAAAAATGCAAGTTGCAGGACTATTTCAGTCCTGCAACTTCCTCTTCCGTTAAATTACGCCATTTCCCAAGGGGTAAATTGCCTAATTGCAGGCAACCCTCCCGAATACGACGCAAGCGCAGCACCTGCATTCCTGCGGCATCGCACATACGGCGAACCTGTCGGTTGCGGCCCTCGTGGATGGTAACAAGGTACTTTGCCCGGTCGCCCTCAGCGCGTACAAGCTTGACCTCAGGCTGACGAATCGGATAGCCATCCAAGTCAATCGCCCTGCTCAGCAGTGCTGTGGAGGCCGGGTGATATCCCTTAACGGAAACCTCATATGTCTTTTTTACTTCATGTTTAGGGTGCATCAGGCGGTTGGCAAATTCGCCGTCGTTGGTCAGCAACAGCAATCCCTCGGAATCCATATCCAGTCGGCCAACGGGGTAAACCCGAACGCCGCAATCCGTAACCAACTGGGCCACATTCTGTCGCCCTTTTTCATCAGAGAGCGTGGTCACATAGCCTCTTGGTTTATTGAGCATGATGTACATATAGGTCTGCTGGGACGGAAGGGGTCTTCCGTCCAGCAAAATCTCATCCACATCCGGGTCCGCCATATTGCCCAACTGTGCGGTTTGACCGTTGACCTGCAACCGCCCGGATTGGATCCACTCCTCCGCCTTTCTTCGGGACGCCACGCCTCTGGCGGAGAGTATTTTCTGTAATCGTTCTTTCATTCCCTACCTCCAAATAAGCGCTCCCAAATACTTGGTTTCTTCGTCTGCACTGTGCGTTCCACAGTTTTTCCGTAAATCAGTTTTACTTTGCCCACCGGCGCATCGCCAATGCACACATAGGCATAACCGGCACACTTTCCTCTGACTGCCGGTGCATACACAAACCCCGGTTTTGGCAAAACAATCTGCGGCTGCTCAAAACGGGTAAGCGGAAAGGAAAAATCCTCCGCTGCCAAAAGCGGTACCTGTGTTTCCTCTCCCGATAAAACCGCAGAATATCCTAAGCATTCCCCGGAGCGGACCAGCTGCTTGACTGAATACTCCGAAAAGCCTTTTTCCAGCAGCGTGGCATGATCCGCCCAGTCATTTCCGTCATTGATCGTTACACAGATCAATCGCCGCCCATCCCGGGTGGCGCTGGATACCAAAATCCGACCGGCAGCCTTGGTGTATCCTGTCTTGACACCATCCGCACCTTCCACACGCCACAAAAGCTTATTGTGGTTTTGCATGGTGCGGCTGCCCACGGTAACAGATTTGGTGGACACCGTCTGATAAAAGATGGGATTTTTCATGGCATACGCCGTCAAAATCGCCAGATCTCTTGCTGTGGAATAATGATGAGTGCTATCCAAACCGTGGGGGTTTTCAAAGTGGCTTTGGGTCAGTCCCAAAACCCTTGCCTTGTCATTCATCATGGCCGCAAAGCCTTCCACCGTACCGCCGCAATATATGGCCAGTGCCACAGCGGCATCATTGCCGGAACGAAGCATCATGCCGTACAGCAGTTCCTGAATACTCAGCACTTCTCCCTCTTTCAGGTACATAGAGGAGCCCTCGATGCCCACTGCTTCCTTGGGGATCTTCATTCGATCCAGCACATTGCAATGCTCGCAAACAACCAGCGCAGTCATAATCTTTGTGGTACTGGCAATCAAGCTTTGGCTGTCCGCCTTCTTTTCATACAGAACACGCCCGGTTTGTGCGTCCATCAATATGGCCTTCTGCGCCGAAACCGCCCCAACCGGAATACTGAAAAACAGGACGGCGGCCAAAACAGCCGCCGCCCCGGCAAAAAATCGTTTCATCTCTCTCACCCGGGAGTAGTATGACCCGGACGGAAAGAATTATTCTCCGTCTTTCTTGATACGAGAATCAACAAAAGCGGAAATTTTGTCCAAAGTATCGGGAATCATTTCCACCAAACGGTCTGCGGTGGTATTGGCAGGTGTTGCCACAGGCAGCATCCGCACGTTACCGTCCTTGACGATCAAAAAAGCAATGGGCGTCACACTGACACCGCCGCCTGCACCACCGCCAAAGGGATGGTTGTCCAGCTTGTTGGCATTCTTGGAAACATAATCCGAGCCGCCGCCGCCAAAGCCAACACTGACCTTGGAAACGGGAATGATGGTCACACCGTCGGGTGTGGTAATGGGTGTACCGATGACAGAATTCACATCCACCATCTCACGAACCTTTGCAATTGCACTTTCCAGCATTTTGGAAGCATTTTGACTCATTGTTCAGCACCGCCTTTTTGTTTGTTGATAATTTTCAAATATTGCTTGATGGCGCGCCATCCATGCCGTAGCAGCAGACCCAAAAGTCTGCTCAGCGTGATGGTAATATCTCCGCGCACATAAATGGTTGTTTGGGATTGTGTAAAATCACAGCTAACCTGAATATCCCGCTTTTTAACGACGAAAAACTGCTCCAAGTGCGGCATCAGATTGCCCACAGCAGCCCAAGCCCGTCCGTAATTGATGGCAAGATCGCAAGGATCGCCACCTGCCATGCACAGGTGCATCTCCAACCGCTGGATGCGCAGTTTCCTGCGCAGGTCTCCCAGAAAATCCCCAGCAACTTTTATAAGAGGAAGAAAATCCGCAAAGCTTCCGCCCTTCTTTTCTTCCGAAGCCGGTTTCTTTGTTTTTGCAGCAGTCGTCTTTTCTTTATTCTGCTTCGGTTTCTCTGCTTTTTCCTTTTTCTGTCCGGGATACAAGCGTTTTTTCACCGGCCCGATCAGCAAATCCACAGTCACACCTGATTGGGCATAAATCCCACGAACGCCCAACGGCAGACATCCCAGCAAAACCAGAACCGCCAAGGCAATCAGCCAGCCCATCAGGCATCCTCCTCTGGGGCAGGCTCCTGAATCTCCGTCTGCTCCATGATTTCCATGGGTTCGCCGAAATTCACCTTTTCAATGGCCGGCAATTCCTCCAAGGAAGAAATACCGAAGGTACGCAGAAAATCCGGCGTCGTTTTATACAGAATGGGACGGCCGGGGACATTCAATCTGCCGGCTTCTTCAATCAGCTTCTTGTTCAGCAATGCAGCCACGGAATAGGAGCTGTCCACGCCACGGATCTGTTCAACCATGGCCTTGGTGGCCGGCTGATAGTAGGCAACAATGGTCAGGGTCTCCAACTGAGAAGCAGACAGCTTCGGAGGCTTTCTGGTCTCCAATGCCTTGGTGACAAAATCCGCCATTTCACCGGAGGACACCATCTGATAACCGTTATCCAGCTTCAAAATCCGGATACCCCGGCGTTCAAAAGACAGCTCGTCCGCAAGCTTGTCCGCCGCCGCAATAATATCCTTGGGGTCTGCCTCCAACGCCATAGCCAGACGGCTTACCTCGATCCGCTCACCGGCGGCAAACAGGATGGCCTCAATGGCCCTTTGCAGTTCGCTTTGTTCCATTAGGTCATCTCCTCTACGTTCACATTTGTCTCATCTACAAGACGGACATTAGGATTTTCACCGCTTGTATCGTCTTCCAGATTTACAGAATTTGTCTTACACAGTTCCAGTACCGCCAGAAATGTTGCAACAATCTCAGAGCGGCTCTTGTTGCCTTTAAAGAGATTTTTCAGCCGCTCAACGCCCCGCAGAATCAGCTGACGAATCACTTCCGTTGCTTTTCTGGTCACAGGATAGCGCTCCTTGCCCACAATGCCCTTGAAATTCACCGTAGGAGGCGGCAGGCGCTGTTGATTCCGCTCTGCAATCTCATCCAAAGCACGAAGCAGGTCTACGGTTTCGTGCTGATAACGGTAGGTCTGATCCTTACGCAGGGGCTCCGGTTCCTTAGAAAACAGGCAGCGTCCGATCTCGTTCCGAGGCTCCAACCATGTGATCGCCACACGGATCTGCTCAATGGCTTCCCGGCGCTGACGCTCAATAAGGCTCTGACGCAGCAAATCCAATTCACTCTCCGCCTCAGCCTGCTCTGCGGCAGAAAGAAGCATCTTGGTCTTGATGAGCATCAGGTGGGATGCCATGGTGATAAACTCGCTGGCGATCTCCATATCCAAACGCTTCATCTCATCCAGATAAGCAAGATACTGCTCCAAAATAGCCGTAATCGACACGTCCTGGATCTCTATTTTATTTTTGCTGAGCAACAGGAAAATAACGTCCAGCGGACCTTCAAAGTCCTCCATACCCTCATTTCGGGTGCGGACAATTCCTTCCAGGCGGTATTGCGGTTCTCCCATAACAGCTCCTTATCCATACTTATCCACAATAATTTCATATATTATACCACCAAATACGCCAATGTGCAAGTATTTCCATATAAAAAGTCCCCAACCGGATGGTTGGGGATAAATATAACACTTCTTATGTCAGCAAGTTGTCAAGGATACTGTCCACCGTAGCCCATGCAAAGATGAAAGGAACGCAGTACACCAGTCCAAGGCCGACATCCAGCAAAATTCCGGGTACGGACAGATTCTTTTTCCGCAATTTAAAATACAAATACGCCATAACGCAAAATGCAAGAAAACAGATCATTCCGATGCACAAGCTGTACGGATAGCGGATCGGGTGTCTTGCCGGATTGGAATCCAAAAAACAGGACAGTAGGGACAATACACAATGTATTCCCAGACCGGTCACGGCAGAGATTCCCAATGCCGCAGCGGTGGTTTTCAGACCGCACCACTTTGCGGTCTTCTTATGAAAAATCCATCCAATCAGAGCGCAAAACACAGTAACACTGCCGAAAAGCTGCACAGAAAATTCCGTGTTGCGGATCATTCGATTCACGGCAAACTCTGCAACACCTTCATTTTTCATCAGTTCGCTGATTATCATTTCGGAACAAAATGCTCCCACGATAATCAGACACAGACCTACGATGACAGCGATAACAGATAATATTTTCATAATATCACACCTCAAATGAAATGTTTGACATGATAAGCCGGAATACCTGATGGGCAGTATGACGCAGATTTCGATAGGCATTCTCCGGATTCGTGGCTTCCTGTAAACTCACAACACCGGGGATTATGGGAAAAAATGCGTCTATCCCATGCTGGTTGCACACGGACGCATCCTCACCAATACAACCGGAAAATGCAATTACTTTTTTTCCGTACTTCTTTGCGAGTTTTGCAATACCAACCGGCGCCTTGCCCATAACGCTTTGACTATCCAGTCTCCCCTCACCTGTTACAACAATGTCTGCGTCTTTTATGTATTGCTCTGCCTTGGTCTGCCCCAAAATGATCTGAATTCCGGATTCGAGTGTGGCATTCAGAAGACTCAAAAATGCAAAGCCA
>JAZORJ010000198.1:0-5642 GCA_045656525.1 Faecousia sp.
TCCTCCGGAGCTGCTCCGGGATCTGGCAAACGCCGGCGTGGATGTGCTGCAAACCGCCAATTCCTGCTCGGTTTACGACGGGCTACGGGGTCTTACTTCCACCTTGCAGAGTGTACGGGATGCAGGCATAACCCCCTTGGGCACTTACGCAAACAGCTCGGATTTTAACCGCTCCGGTGGATATATCATCTGGGAAGTCGGCGGCATCAAGGTTGCCATGATGGCCTTTACCAAGGGCATGGACGGCATGGGTCTGCCCACCGAGAACTGTGTAAATCTTCTTTATAAGGATTACAACAGCACCTACCAAAAAGTGGACGAGGAGGGCATCACCCGTGTGGTGCGCAATGCCGCCGCCCACGACCCGGATGTGATGATCGCCTTGGTGCACTGGGGCAGCAAGGGAAGCACCCAGCCCAGCAAGTCCCAAAACAAAATCTGCACCATTTTGAAAAACGAGGGCGTGGACGCCATCATCGGCACCCATCCCCACAATGTTCAGAAGGTGGATTTTGATCAAAATGCCGGCACATTGGTGGCATGGTCGCTGGGCGTTTTCTACGGTGAGGAAGCCAGCAGCTCCGTGCTTCTGGATCTGGAAATCACCAAGGACGGCAAAACCGGCGTAACCAAAGTCACAGGTTTTGACTATATTCCCGTGTATCTGGAAACTGCCGAAGATGGCGAGCTGCGCCTGCTGCGGATGCGGGAAGCCATCGCAGGCTACGAAAATCAGTATTTGGACAGCGTCTCCGAGGAAACCTACAAGGCCATGAAAACCGCCTTGGAGCGAATCGAGAGTCGCATCGGTGCAAAATAATGAAACAGCCCGGCTCAGCCGGGCTGTTTTTTATTTGCCTGTGAGTTTTTTTCCAATGGGACGCATAATTTCCGCTGAGAGCTTACAAACCTTCCGGTCATAAGTAAGGATACCGTTGGTTTCGTCCTCCACATCGGAGATCTGGGTATAAACCGCGGCGCACAGGCCGTTTTCCTTGGCCGGGAGCACCTGCTTTTCATAAAGCTCGGCAACAGCGGCAGCGAAATCCTCTGCTTTTTCAAATTTTCCGTAGCCGTAGGTGCTTTCTGTGTTAAAAACATGGCCTTCCGGCTTGTAGGAGTAGCCACCAAACTCCGACAGCACCAAGGGCTTGTCCGTTTCTTTCAGTTTGATGGGCTTGAAATACACATGGCGGCTGTCCACATCCGTCTTTTTTCGACGGAACCAGCCGGAAGTGCTGTCAATAAAACGAGTATCGTCCAGCTTGCGGAACTGCTCGTACACATTATCGCTGTCAAACTGACCCCATCCCTCGTTAAAAATGGTCCAGTAGCAGATGCTGGGATGGTTTTGCAGCCGTTTCACTGTGGCGGCCATGGTGCTCAGAAACCAAGCCCGGGTCAGCTCATCCCGATGCAGGTGCTTATCCGGCAGCTTTTGCAGGCCGATGGTGGGCAAAGCCGTATCCCGGAAGAAGGAATAGTCGCCATTGTTCACCATGTCCTGAAAAACCACCATGCCCAGCTTGTCGCACTGGTAGTAAAATTCTTCCGCCTCTACTTTGATATGCTTGCGCAGCATGTTAAAGCCCAGATTTTTCATAGCCAGAATATCCTCGGCGTAGCACTCCGGGGTTGCAGGCGTGAACAGGCCGTCGGGCCAGTAGCCCTGATCCAGCAGGCCGTGGAAGAAGTAGGGCTTGCCGTTGAGGCACAGGCGGTTGTCCTTGATTTCCAGAGAGCGAATGGCAAAGTAGGACTCCACCCTATCCTGCTCCGTTTCCACGGAAAAGTCGTACAAATAAGGGTCTCCCGGGCTCCAGAGGTGGGGATTTTCGGGGGTGATACACACCTTGCCGTCAACAAGCTGGAATTCCCCCAATTCCGGCACGACTACCTTGCCCTCCATAGCAGGAGAAACGGAGATTTCCACAGCGTATCCCCGGTTGTCAATGCGCAGATTTTTGATATAATTTTCCGGCACGCTTTCCAGCCACACTGTCTGCCAGATGCCGGACACAGGGGTGTACCACATGCCGCCCCGTTTGGCAGGAAGCACCTGCTTGCCATAGGGAATGCTTTGGTTGGTCAGGTCGTCACAGCAGGAGAGGGTCAGTTCATTTTCTCCGGGGCGCAAAAAGGGTGTAATATCAAAGGTTGCGCCGGTATAGCCGGTGTAAGGCTCACCCACATAACCGCCGTTGACAAAGCAGGCGGTTGTCTGATCGGCTGCGCCGATATGGAGCAGAATCCGGCCTTTGTTGAAGCCCTCCGGCAGGATAAAATTCCGCCGATAGACTAAGTACGAACCTTCTGCAAAGTGCTTTTGCACCCCAGAAAGGAGACTTTCCGGGCAAAAGGGTACCAAAATGTCGTATTCTTCCTCCTTTACGGACAGCTTCCACATACCGTTGAGGTTTACATAACTTTCTCTGCGCAGCTGCGGCCGGGGATATACCGTCCAAGGCGTTTCCTTGGATTGGAGAAGCTTTTCTCCTTGTACAGTAGTCAGTTGAATGGGCATACTATGCTCCTTTCGCCAATGTAAGACTTTTTTGTATTATACCACATCTCCTTCCCGGAAACAAGCCGCATGATTGCGCATATGATAGTCTTTGAGGTGATTTTATGCCAATCGTTCCAACGGATATTCCCATGACACCGTCCCTGTGCATCCGCACCATTGACGCCATTACATCCCGGTATCCTTTCTGCCGCAGCGAACTGCTGACACGCACCGCCTATGGCCGGCCTATACGCACGCTGGTGATCGGCAACGGGCCGCGGAAAGTGCTTTACTCTGCCGCCCATCACGCCAACGAATGGATTACCGCCCCGGTGCTGTTGAAATTTGTGGAGGACTTTGCCCGGGCAATTGAGTCCGGCGGACAAATCGGCGGCGTATCGGCGGAAGAACTGCGCAACACCGCCACCATCTACACCGTTCCCATGGTAGACCCGGACGGGGTTGCGCTGGTCACCGGAGAAATCGCTGTGGGCGATCCTCAGTATGTATCCGCACAAGCCATTGCCGTAAATTTTCCTGCAATTCCCTTTCCCAACGGCTGGAAGGCCAATTTACTGGGAGTGGATTTGAATTTGAATTACCCCGCCGGTTGGTTGCAGGCCCGGGAGAACAAATTCGCCCAAGGCTTTACCCGTCCTGCACCCCGGGATTTCGTAGGGCGTGCGCCCTTGGATCAATTCGAAACACGGGCGCTGGCCGGCTATACCGAGGCCATTGACCCTGCGCTGGTGCTGGCCTATCACACCCAAGGAAAGGTGATCTACTGGCAGTTTCAGGATTACGAAGTCCCCGGCGCAAGGGAGCTGGGAGAGCGATTTGCACAGGTCAGCGGATATTCTCTGGAAGAAACCCCGTTCCAATCCGCCTTTGCCGGGTACAAGGACTGGTTTATTAAGTATTTCCGCCGTCCGGGGTACACCATAGAGGTGGGCGAGGGGGAAAATCCGCTGCCCATTTCCCAGTTCGATGAAATCTATCAGGATAATTTGGGGATCCTTGTTACGGCGGCAATGGGATAAGCAGAAAACCCAGATACCCTCCCCCGGGGGGAGGGTGGATTTTTGCGAAGCAAAAAGACGGGTGAGGAACGGCGGCAGAACGGAGCATAGAATATGTCTATACATTTGCAGTATCTTACATTACCTCCCGTATTCCTCTTCCGCCCCTACGGGGCACCTTCCCCTCGGGGGAAGGTATGATGCACCCTCGTATGAAAAGTCTTGCAACAAGCCCGGTTTTTTACTATAATAAAACAAAACACACAAGGAGAAAACTATGAACAACAAGGTTTATGCCGCCCCGGATGCGGTGATCACCGGAGATGTGGTACTGGGCGAGAATGTGAACATCTGGTACGGTGCCGTCCTGCGGGGCGACGACGGCCGCATCACCGTAGGGGCAGGCACAAATATTCAGGACCGCTGCATTCTGCACGAAAAGACGGTTCTGGGCAAAAATTGCACCGTGGGGCACGGGGCCATCATCCACGGCTGCACCATTGGCGACAACACGCTGGTGGGCATGGGTGCCATCGTGCTCACCGGTGCGGTGATTGGAAGCAACTGCGTCATCGGCGCAGGCGCATTGGTGACAGGAAAAACCGTAGCACCGGACGGCTCCTTACTTTTGGGAAGCCCTGCCAAGGTGGTAAAGCCGGTAACGGCGGAGCAGATAGCGGACAACGCCCATAATGCGGCCCATTATATCGCCCTGGCACAGAAATATCTGCCAGCAGAGGAAGTATAAAACCCTCCCCCGGGGGGAGGGTGGATTTTTGCGAAGCAAAAAGACGGGTGAGGAACGGCGGCAGAACAGAGTCTGGAAAAGGCCTATACATTGGCAAAAATTTAACGTTACCGCCCGCATTCCTCATCCGTCACCACCAAAGGTGGTGACACCTTCCCCTCGGGGGAAGGTTTTGGCTGCCGTTATCAGAGAAAATAACCAAACTAAAATGGGGAACTGGCTTACAATGACAGGAAGATTTGGCCAAATTGCCATAAAATTCCCTTGCCAAATGGCCTGTTTTTTGTTATAATATAAAGTCCCCAAGGGGGAAAGAGGAGAGAGAGAAAAAATGGCCAAGCTTTATTTTAAATACGGTGCCATGGGTTCCAGTAAGACGGCTCAGGCGCTGATCACCAAGTATAATTACGAAGAAAACGACATGTCCGTGTGGCTCATCAAGCCCAGTGCGGATACAAGAGATGGCGCAGACATTCTGCGCAGCCGCATCGGCTTGCAGGCATCTGTGGAGGTCATGACCCCGGACATGAATATTTTCGACCGCTTTACCCAGACCCGGAAGGACAACTGCGATGTGGTCATTGTGGACGAGTGCCAGTTTATGACCCCTGCGCAGATCGACCAGCTGCGCGCCATCGTCAACGAATACGAAGTTCCTGTTCTGTGTTTTGGCCTGCGGACGGACTTCCAGACCAAGCTGTTCCCCGGCTCTTTGCGGCTGATGGAACTGGCGGATGTCATTGAGGAAATCAAGACCATGTGCGACTGCGGTGCAAAGGCAACCATCAACGCCCGTATCGATTCCGACGGCTTCATCGTTACCGAGGGTGCGCAGGTTGTGCTGGGCGGTAATGACAGCTACATCGCCATGTGTCACAAATGTTACATACACGGAATCCGGGACAGAAAGAAAATCAAGCTTCACGGAAACCATTAAAATACCATCTCAAAAAGGAGAAATTCACTATGGAACTGAAAGAAATTTTAGCAAAATGCGACCACACCCTGCTGGCCCAGACTTCTACTTGGGAGGAAATCAAGGGTATCTGTGATGACCGCATGAAGTACAGCACCGCATCTGTGTGCATCCCCGCTTCCTTTGTAAAGCAGGCGAAGGAATATGTGGGCGACAAGCTGGCCATCTGCACCGTCATTGGTTTCCCCAACGGCTATGCCACCACTGCCAGCAAGTGCTTCATGGCTGCTGATGCCGTTGCAAACGGCGCAGACGAGGTGGACATGGTCATCAATATCGGCTGGGCGAAAGAGGGCAAGTGGGAAGAAATCACTTCCGAAATCGCCGCCATTAAGGAAGCCTGCGCCGGCAAGCTGCTGAAAGTCATCATCGAGACCTGCCTGCTGACCGACG
>JAZORJ010000199.1:0-3008 GCA_045656525.1 Faecousia sp.
GTTCGAAGGCACCGTTATTGCTCGTAAGCATGGTGGAATCGGTGAGACCATCACCGTTCGTCGTATCAGCTACGGCGTCGGCTGCGAGAAGGTCTTCCCCCTGCATTCCCCCAATGTTGCAATGATCGAAACCGTCCGTCACGGTAAGGTTCGTCGTGCAAAGCTGTACTATCTCCGGGATCGTATGGGCAAGGCTGCCAAGATCAAAGAGAAAGTCTAACAAAAAAAACGAAAAAAAAGAGGGCTTGCCCTCTTTTTTTTTGTATTCTTTTGGTTTATAATGATAGACAAGTGTAAAAGGGAAGTTCTACCCATTTGCCCACATAGAATTGGGAGTGATCATATTGGACGATAAGCAATTGCAGGAAAAGGTTCCGGAAGCAGAGATTGAGGAACTTTTGAATTGGTGGCATCAGGAAGAAGAACCGATGGCAGATACGCAGATCGAAGAGCCTGCTGAGCAGGAAGCACCGAAAGAAAAATCTGCCCGTCGTAATAAGACCGGCTGGCAAGGGACGCTGCTGATGTACCTGCATGATTTGGTATATTTGCTTGCTGGCTTGATTCTGGTTTTTTTGCTGCTGTTCCGGGTGGTGGTTGTCTCCGGTACATCCATGAATAACACCTTGCTGGATGGCGACTATCTGCTTCTTTTGAGCAGTACCTTTTATCATAATCCTCAGCAGGGAGATGTGATCGTTGCCAGCAAGGAGAGCTTTGATAACGGATCTCCCATTGTCAAGCGGGTGATTGCCACGGAAGGGCAGGAAGTGAATATCGATTTTAGCACCGGCGTTGTGTATGTCAACGGCGTAGCGCTGGACGAGCCCTACACCCTGACACCGACCTACAACAATGAGGGCATCCAGTTTCCGGTGAAAGTGCCCCAAGGATGTCTTTTTGTGCTGGGCGATAACCGCAACGGTTCCAAGGACAGCCGTCACCCGGAGATCGGTTTCATCGATAAACGGGAAGTGTTGGGCAAGGTATTTTTCCTGTTCGTTCCCGGCACAAACGACGGGGAAGAAGAACAGGATTTTGGAAGAATTGGAGTGGTCAACTGATGCAGGAGCAAATGAATATCCAATGGTATCCCGGCCACATGACCAAAACCCGTCGGCAGATCGAAGCGGATCTGAAACAGGTGGATGCAATCTGTGAGATCGTGGATGCCCGGATTCCCTTTGCCAGCCGAAATCCGGATATTGACGCCATTTGCGGCGAAAAGCCCAGAATTGTCATTCTTAACCGCATGGATCTGGCAGATCCGGAAGCAACCAAACCCTGGGTTGCGTATTTTAAAAGCAAAGGCATGGCCGCTGTGCCGACGGACTGTAAGAGCCGTCAGGGCATCAATGACTTTTATCCTGCTGTTCGCTCTGTGTTGAAAGAGAAGATCGCGCGGAATGCTGCACGGGGTATGAATCGGCCTTTGCGTGTAATGATTGTTGGCATCCCCAATGTGGGTAAATCCACGCTGATCAACCAAATTTCCGGCCGAAAGGGCGCAAAAGCGGAGAACCGTCCCGGCGTTACCCGGGGCAAGCAATGGGTGACGGTGGACAGCGGCTTGCTGCTTCTGGATACCCCGGGTATCCTGTGGCCTAAGTTTGAAGATCCGGAAGTTGGCATGATGCTGGCCTATACAGGTGCTGTTAAAGACGGCATTCTGGATGTGGAGGAACTGGCCTGCCATTTGATCAGCGTACTGCACAAACGGTATCCCAATGCGTTGAAGGACCGTTACAAGCTGGAAGCGGAGCAGGGAACACCCGGCTATGAACTTCTGGAAATGGCAGGGCGCAAGCGCGGCTTTTTGGTTTCCGGTGGTGAGATCAACACCGAACGGATGGCAAAAGTCCTTTTGGATGAATATCGTAGCGGCAAATTAGGCCGCATTACATTCGAAGAACCTGAGGATTGAAAAAATGGCTGATAAAAATTTGTGGGAAATTGAAGATGGCCTGAAAGCGCAGGGAATCGGTGTGATTTGCGGCGTGGATGAAGCAGGCCGCGGTCCTCTGGCTGGCCCGGTATATGCTGCCGCGGTGATCCTGCCGGAGCATTTGGAGATCCCGGGCTTGGATGACAGCAAGAAGCTGACAGACAAACGCCGCCGGGAGCTGATGCCCATCATTCAGGAGCAGGCCATTGCCTACGGCATCGGTTTTGCTACGGAGCAGGAAATTGATGAAATAAACATTTTGCAGGCGACATTTTTGGCTATGGAGCGTGCAATCGCGCAGTTGGAGGGCAAGGCGGATTTTGCCTTGATCGACGGAAACCGGGAGAAGGATTTCGGCCTTCCCGTGATGACGGTGGTCAAGGGCGACAGCCGCAGCGCCAATATCGCTGCTGCATCCGTTTTGGCAAAGGTCAGCCGGGATGATTATATGGAAGAAATGGCAAAACAGTACCCCCAGTACGGTTTTGAAATCCATAAAGGCTATGGCACGAAAGCACACTATGAAGCCCTGCGTACATATGGCCATTGTCCTCTGCATCGTGTAACCTTTTTGAAAAAGTTCTATGGCGACAAGTAAACTCAGCGGTGCTTGGGGTGAGGCACTGGCGGCGGAGTATCTTCGGAAAAAACGGTATAAAATCGTCGCCGCAGGCTACCACTGCCGTTTCGGTGAAATTGACCTGATTGTGGAAAACAAGCAGTATTTGGTGTTTGTTGAGGTCAAGCTGCGGAAAAACGGGGATTTTGCCGCTGCCCGGGAGTATGTGAATCGTGGAAAACAGGACAGAATCCGGGTTACCGCATCTATGTACCTGTCCCAGAATCCCACCAAACTGCAACCTCGTTTCGATGTTGTGGAGATCTATGCGCCGGATGGTGAGCGCACAACAAAACCTGAAATAACTCATTTGGAGGATGCGTTTCAATGAATTTTCCTGTTTTTGACCTGCATTGCGATACCGCGCTGGCTCTTTTGGGAGAAAGTTTGCGGGAAGCGGGTTCTTTGCGGAAAAATGAATGCCATATCGATTTGGAGCGGGCA
>JAZORJ010000200.1:0-7526 GCA_045656525.1 Faecousia sp.
CCGAATGGCGAAACTTCCCAGTACTCCGTCGTTTTGGCCTATGAACAAGAACGCCAGATCAAGCGGACAGTTACATACGAAGAAGGAAACACAAGGGTCAATACCTATAAGTTTGACGAAAACGGCCGTCTGATTCAGGAAGAAGATGACGAGGGCTATGTGGAGGGGTACGAATACGATTCTTACGGGAATTGCGTTCGTAATTGGTGGACCTACGCCGACACAACAGAGACTCGGGAAACCAGAACGGCATACACCTACGACGATGCCGGCAAGATTACCTTGGCGGAGGTGAGCCATTCCTATTCGGATACGCGGACTCAGATCCATTACTATTACTACCCCAACGGCAATGTGATGATGGAGATGAAGATCAGCAACCGCGGGGATGTGAATTTTGGCTTCCGTCCCAATAATCCCAAGGACACAATGTCATGGGGTTACGGTGCCTCTGAGGGAAATGGCATGAATGTGGAATATGCCGTTGAGAAAGATGCCAACGGTTATTATACAAAGGTGACCCGCACCAATACCGAGACCGGCAAAGTAGAAACTGCGACCATGGAATATGACGCAAAGGGCAATCTGGTGAAGTTTACGAACTTTTATGGTGAGACCAAGCAGTGGGAGTACGACAGCCAGAACCGGTTGGGGAAATACACCAGCAATGGCAATATTACGGTGTACGAATACGATGACCAGGGCCGTCTGATCAGCCAAAAGAAAACCACTGCGGACGGAGAAAGCGATACCCAGACCTGGGCGTACAACGAAGCCGGTATGACTACCAAGAGAACGGAAAAGGATGTCTATACCGACGGTGAGGGAACCATGGAGCAGACCATGGAAATCGAATACATCGAGAATGCCAATTGTACCATCAACAACGAGTGGGCGGACTTCTTCTTGGCAAACCTTTTTGATGTGACATAATAAAATCCCCGCAGTGCATGCACTGCGGGGATTGCTTTTTAGGTATTCAAGAAACGGGCCAAGAATTCCTGGGTTTCCGGTTTCTGCGGATTTCCGAGGACTTCTTCCGGCGTACCCTGTTCGCAGATAACGCCCTGATTCATATACACCACACGGGTGGATACATCCCGGGCAAAGGCCATCTCGTGGGTCACCACCAGCATGGTCATGCCTTCCTGAGCCAGAGATTTCATAACGGCAAGCACTTCGCCCACCATTTCCGGATCCAAAGCGGATGTAGGCTCGTCAAACAGGAGCACTTCCGGGTTCATGGCCAAGGCCCGGGCGATGGCCACACGCTGCTTCTGACCGCCGGAGATCTGCCGGGGCTTTGCGTTGATGTAGGGGGTCATGCCCACCTTTTGCAGGTACTGCAAGGCGATTTCCTTGGCTTCCTTCTTGCTCCGTTTCAGCACCTGCATCTGGCCAACCATACAGTTTTCCAGAACAGTCATATTGCTGAACAGGTTGAAGGATTGGAATACCATACCCACATGGCTGCGATATTCCGTGGCCTTGACGGCCTTATCCAATACGTTCTTACCGTTGTAATAGATCTCGCCGCTGCTGGGCGTTTCCAATAGATTGATACAGCGCAGCAGGGTGGACTTGCCGGAGCCGGAAGCACCGATGATGGAGATTACATCACCCTTATTCACGGAAAAATCGATGTCCTTTAAAACCTCGTGCTTACCAAAGGACTTGGAAAGATGCTTGATGTCTAAAATCATATTACTTTCCGTCCTTTCCTTGGTGTTCCTTGCTTTGCTCGTCGAAATTGCTGCCCCGCTTGGGGTGATTGTAGGTGCCGGCGGTCATGGTCAGGGCATCTACCTGAACCAAGTCATAATTGGAAGCACCGTCCAGCTTCTTTTCCAAAAGCCGCAGGGCAAAAGAAGCAATCAGGGTCATTGCCAGATAGCCCACCATTTCGATCACAGCGGAAGGGAAGTACAGCAGGTTCAGACCCACAACATTCCGGTGTACGGCGAAGAATTCCACAAAGCCGATGACGAACATAACGGAAGTATCTTTGATGTTGATGATGAAATTGTTGCCAATTTGGGGAATGATATTCCGTAAGGCCTGGGGCAGAATGACCTTGGTCATGGTCTGCACATGGGTCATACCCAGCGCTTTTGCACCTTCGGTTTGGCCGGGGTCGATGGAGATGATACCACCCCGGACGGATTCTGCCATATAAGCACCGGTGTTGACGGAAACCACGATAATAGAGGCCATCCACAGACCGTCCATGCCGGTGAAGGCAATCTGGCCGTCGGTGAAATAGGGCAGGCCGAAGAATACGAATACCGCCTGCAACACCATGGGGGTGCCGCGGAATACTTCCACATAGACCCGGACGATGCCCCGGATCACCATCAGGACGATGCGTTTGATAAGGCTATCCTGCTTGGAGCAGGGGATGGTATTCAGTACACCGCAAACAAGACCGATGATGCAACCGATGAGGGTTGCAACCACTGCCAAAATCAGGGTGTTGACCATACCGTCCAGATAGGTGGGCAGATACTTTTCCAGCAGACGACTTATATCGTCAAACAGCTTTGTTAATTTATCCATTTTTGTTAATCAGTTCCTAATTCGTTATCATCAGATAGTGGGTTGAATTGCGATGGCGTCGTTCATCAGCTTGTTGAAGTCTTCCACAGTCATTTCGGAGAGAACCTCGTCGATCATGTTCTTCAAGCCGGTGTTGCCCTTCTTGACGGAGATGCCGATGTCGATTTCGCTCTGGTCAACTTCGAAATCGTCGTCAGTGGCGGTGAAGTCCAGAATGACCAGACCTTCGTGAGCGGCCACGGCGCCCATAGCGGTGGGCATATCGGTGCAGATGAAGTCAGCAGTGCCGGAAACAACGCTCATGATCATGGTGGGGGAGTCGGCAGCTTCGGTCAGGATCTCTGCGCCGGGGATCTGGGGCAGGCAGCTCTCATACCAGATGGTGCTGGACTGTGCGGTGCAGGTGCCGGTCAGGTTGGAGATGCCGGTTGCGGGAGCCTGCGGTGTGCCTTCGCGAGCAACACAGACGATGGAAGCGTAGTAGTAAGGACCGGCCATATCCACTTCGGCCAGACGCTCGGGGGTCATGGACTGACCGGCGATAACGGCGTCAATGGCATTGCCCAGTGCGGGGCACAGGCCGCCCCATTCCAGAGCCATGATTTGCAGATCCACATTGTAAGCGTCCGCGATCTTCTTGGCGATGATCACATCGTAGCCGTTGGCGTAGGAGCCGGGGTTGTTGGCGATGGGAACAGCACCGTTGGAATCATCGGGCTGGGTCCAGTTGTAGGGGGCGTAGTTACATTCCATGCCGACGGTGAGAATACCGTCTTCCAGACCGGGAATGTCAGCATACTTGGTGAAATTGTCAGCCGTGGGGGCCGGGGTGCAGGCTGCCATGGACAGCACCAGAATCAGGGACAGTGCGATTGCGATTAACTTTCTCATTTTCGTTTCCTTCTTTCTTGGCTTTTTGCCACAAAATAAAAACCGGACCGCTTGCAAAGCGGTCCATGAGTGTTGATCATCTATCTAAACAGAAAGAATCCAAACAGCCATCGATAGCACTCCACAAGATGTTTGTGACAGTCCGGCAGATATTCTCTGCCGACCCAGCAGAAAGGATTCAGGCGTCCTTCCAACTTCGGCGGTCTTCCCTTTCCCAAACAGCGGCTGCCTGGCCTATGCTGTGAGGTACTTATGTGTACCGCGCCTCTATCAAGCGATTCAGTTGTCCACATTCTAGCACCATATGTCCGCTGTGTCAATACCTTTTCTCGTATTTTTCACAAAATAAATAAGGACTTGAAAAAAGGGTGGAAATTGGTATAATATATGCAATGCTTAGAAGTGTTTACTTTTTTAGAAAGGGTGGGGAATATGGCGCAAAAAAAGCACCTTAGTAAGTTTCGCTTGATGCCGACGCAGATCATTGCTTTGGTTTTCGGTGGACTCATTTTGTTGGGCACTGTGCTGCTGTCATTGCCTGTGTCATCCCGCAGCGGCGAATCTGCTGGCTTCCTGCCCGCCTTGTTTACTGCCACTTCTGCTACCTGTGTAACCGGCTTGGTGCGGTTTGATACATGGTCGCAGTGGAGTGCCTTGGGTCAGATCATCATTCTTTGCCTAATTGAAATCGGCGGTTTGGGATTTATGTCTGCGGCCTCTCTTGTGATTTTTGTGCTCCGCAAACGTGTGGGACTGAAACAGCGCATGGTCATGGCACAGGCCCTGAGTATCAATGATATGACCGGCATCGTCCGGCTTCAAAAGATCGTAATTTGTGGCAGCTTGCTGATTCAATTTGGCGGCGCAGTGACATTGGCCATACACTTCTGGCCCACATACGGCCCGGGACGGGCGATCCTGTGGGGCGTGTTCCACGCGGTATCTGCTTTCTGCAATGCCGGATTTGATATTTTCGGCTGCTTGCAACCCGGGAGCAGTTTACAGTTGTTCCAGTCTGATCCGGTGGTGCTGCTGACATTGGGCCTGCTGATCGTAGTGAGCGGTTTGGGATTCTTCGTGTGGGAAGAGGTCATTCGTCTGCGCCAATGGAAAAAGCTGTCCGTCTACACCAAGCTGGTGCTTCTGATGAGCGTCTGCTTGATCATTGGCGGCATGGCAGGCTTCTGTATTTTAGAATGGAACAATCCTGCAACCATGGGAAACATGCCATGGTACGATAAATTGCTCAACGGCTTTTTCCAGTCGGTTTCCACCCGCACTGCCGGTTTTGACGCATTGGGACAAGGCGGCCTGACAGAGAGCGGCAAGGCCCTTACCGTAATGCTGATGTTTGTTGGCGGATCCTCCGGCTCTACCGCCGGCGGTGTCAAGACTGTGACAATGATGGTGCTATTCCTGTTCCTGTGGTCCAGAATCCGGCGCAAGGGCAGTGTTTGCGTCTTTGGGCGCTCCGTACCGGATAATCAGGTCATGGACGCTATGACCATCGTATCCATCGTGGCGGCACTGGCTCTTTTCGGAGGCCTGTTTATCAGTGCCACATCCCCCGTTGGCTTTACAGACAGCCTGTATGAGTCCGTCTCGGCTTTGGCGACAGTGGGATTGACCACGGGTGCCACTGCCAGCCTGAGCATTCCGGCTCAGATACTGATTATTATTTATATGTATTTCGGACGCGTAGGCGTTCTGACATTGAGCCTTGGTTTCCTGATGGGCAATCAGGCGCAGGAACGCTTCCGCTATGCCCATACAAATCTGTTGATCGGATAGGAGGAAAAAAGATGAAATCCTATGTTGTGATTGGTTTAGGTCGGTTTGGCAGCGAAACAGCCCGGCAGCTGTACCGTTGCGGCTGTGAAGTGCTGGCGATTGATATGAAAGGCGAGTTAGTGCAGCAGGTGGCCAATGATGTGACCCACGCTGTGGTCGGTGACAGCCGGGATAAGGAAGTTCTGCGCGCACTGGGCGTGGGAGAGTTTGACTGCGCCGTGATCGCAATTGGTGACGATCTGGCATCTTCGGTGCTGACTACTATGAATATGAAGGAGCTGGGCGTGCCCTATTTGGTGTGCAAAGCCTATGACGATGTGCATCGCCGTGTGTTGCAGAAATTGGGCGCAGACCGTGTTGTGATTCCGGAGCAGGAAAATGCAGTGCGGTTGGCAAAGAGCTTGTCCGCACCCAATCTGCTGGATTATATTGAACTGTCCGAGGATTACAGCATTGTGGAATTGCCCGCACCGAAGGCGTGGTACGGAAAAAACCTGAAAGAGCTGAATGTACGCGCCCAGCTGGGTGTGAACATTCTGGCTGTCCGTCGTGACGGTAAGATGGATGTTTCCCCGGCAGCAGAGTTTACCTTTGCCGAGGGGGATGTTGTGGTGGCCCTTGGTGATACCAAGGCGTTGGTAACATTACAAAAGCTATGATAGAAACAAGAATCACTTCCCGGAAAAATCCGCTGATTCAGCAGGTGCGCAAATTGCTCACTTCCAAAAAAGAACGGGAATCTGCCGGACTTTTTGTGGCGGATGGAACGAAGCTGCTGGAAGAGGCAATACGGTTTTACCCCGGTCTGGATACGGTAATTTTAACGGATGACATCATTGCCAATATACCGGAGCAGGTAACGGTGGTGCGTGTGCCGGAAGAGATCATGGCGTATGTATCACCTATGGAAACCCCTCAGGGCGCGCTGTTTTTGTGCCGCCTGCCGGAGCAGAAGGCGTTTACGCCCCAAAAGGGAATGCTGCTTTTAGATGGCATACAGGACCCGGGCAATCTGGGTACGATCCTGCGCACAGCCGATGCGCTGGATGTGCCTGTGGTGCTTCTGGAAGACTGTGCAGACCCGTACAGCCATAAGGTAGTCCGTGCATCCATGGGCGCAGTTTTGCGCACACAGCCGGTGCTGGCAGCATGGGAGCAGGTCCATTTGCAGTGTGCGAAAGCGAAAATTCCGGTGGCGGTGACAGCTCTTTCCGAGAAAGCACAGGATATTCGCAAGGCTGACCTGTCCGGCATGGCCGTGGTAATTGGCAGCGAGGGCAGGGGTGTGCGCCCGGAAATTTTGGCACAGGCGGATGCCCAATTGATCATCCCCATGAATGACCATTGCGAATCCCTGAATGCGGCAGTGGCGGCAACCATTGTCATGTGGGAAATGAAAAACTGACAGAGATAGAAGGTTATCATCATGCTTATTCATTGGATATGGCTGGCCACACGCCCGGAGCTCAGCGATCGGGTGAAAATGGCCACGCTGGAAGTGTTTCGCGACCCGGAAGAGGTCTTTTACGGAGATAAGGAACACTATGCCAATGTACAGGGCATGACGCAGGCAGCTGCGGAATCTTTGGCAGACAAGGATTTGACCCATGCGCAGCAGATTCTGGATGATTGCGTGGAGAAGGGAATCCAAATCTGCACATTTCATGATGCCGCATATCCTGTCAGATTAAAGAATATCGCAGATCCCCCGATGGTGCTGTACTACAAAGGCAACCTGACGGGGCTGGACAGCAGTCCCACCATTGGTGTGGTGGGAACCAGAAAAGCCTCGGCCTACGGCTTGAACACTTCCAAGAAAATGGGATACCAAATCGCCAAATGCGGCGGTATTCTGGTCTCCGGTCTGGCTGAGGGCAATGACGGCAGTGCCATGACCGGTGCTCTGATGGCTGGTGGCAAGGTCGTAGGTGTTCTGGGCTGCGGTGCGGATGTGGTGTATCCCGCCTTTCACCGTTCCTTATATAAGGATACAGAACGAAACGGTTGTCTGATTTCGGAATTTCCACCGAAAACACCACCCTATGCATGGAATTTCCCCAAGCGCAACCGGATCATCAGCGGACTTTGCAACGGTATTTTGGTGGTGGAAGCACCCTATAAAAGCGGCTCTTTGATCACAGCCCGGGATGCATTGGAGCAGGGCCGGGATGTGTTTGTTGTGCCCGGGAACATTGATGTGGAAACCTGCAAAGGAAGCAACGCCTTACTCAGAGACGGTGCCATTGCAGTCAGCTCCGGATGGGATGTGGTCAGCGAATATGCTGCCC
>JAZORJ010000201.1:0-6872 GCA_045656525.1 Faecousia sp.
ATGGGCTTTATGGCAGAACTGGAAAACACAGAGCTGGAACAACTGCGCCGATTGGCTACCGGGGATTTTACCATTGACAAGCGGATGATGCTGGATGTTACGGTATTCCGGGATCGGGATATCATTTTCCATGACATTTGCCTGAACGATGTGGTGGTAACCAAGGGTGCTGTTGCCCGGATCGTACATCTTGCAGTGGAATGTGATGGCGTAGAAGCCATGGAGTGCGGCGGCGATGGCGTAATCATTGCCACGCCCACCGGTTCCACCGCATACAGCCTGTCTGCCGGCGGCCCTATTGTCGGGCCTGCGGCGCACAGCATGCTTATTACACCGATTTGCGCCCATGATGTTGGCAGCCGCTGCATGGTGACCTCGGACAAACGGGTCATTACGGTAAAATTGACGCGGAATGCCCGCAGAAATGCCTATCTTTCTGTGGATGGCGGCAAATCCGTTCGCCTGAGCATGGGAGATGTAACGATTGTTAAAAAATCCAATTTGGAAACCAGCCTGATCCGTTTGAAGGACCGCAGTTTCTATGATGTGGTCAATCAGAAGTTCAGAGATAACAGGTGAGGGGATATAGATGAAATCAAAAAGACAAGCAAAAATTATGGAGATCATCTCCAATAAGAATGTGGAGACCCAAGAGCAGCTGTTGGCAGAACTGCAAAATGCAGGATTTCGCAGCACGCAGGCTACCATTTCCAGAGATATTAAGGAACTGCGGATCATTAAGGAACTGACCAGTTTCGGTACTTATCGCTATTGCGTTTCCACCAATGAAGTAGGCAACACTTTCTCCGGAAAGCTCAACACCATTTTCCGGGAATGTATCACAAAGTTTGACTATGCCCAGAATATTCTGGTCATTCACACACTGCCCGGTCTGGCATCTGCGGCGGCCTCTGCGATTGATGCTATGAGTTTGAGCGTAGTGCTGGGAACTCTGGCCGGTGACGACACAGTTTTCGTCGTCATGCGGGATAACAATGCCGCAGCAGCATTTAGCGGAGAATTGAAAAGCCTTTTGAACTAAGAAAGTAAGGGGGAAATTTCATGCTGAGCCTTCTGCATATCGAGAATATTGCGGTCATTGAGCGCTCGGAAATTTCCTTTGAGCGCGGCTTCAATGTGCTCACCGGTGAGACCGGTGCCGGTAAATCCATTGTGATCGACGCCATATCCGCCATTTTAGGCGAACGGGCATATCGGGATATGATTCGTACGGGAACGGAGAAAGCATCTGTGCGAGCGGTATTTACGGATGTACCCGAGCTGCCTTGGTTTGCGGATAACGGCGTGGAATACGACAGCGAAACAGTCATCCAACGGGAGATTTTTCTGGACGGTAAGAATGTCTGCCGGGTTAACGGTACTTTGGTTACCGTCTCCATTCTGCGAAAGCTGGGTATTCAGCTGATCAATATTCACGGACAGCACGATTCAGCTTCCCTTTTTGATGAAGAAAATCATTTGACATTTCTGGATTCCTTTGGCGAACACAGTCTGCTGATGGATACATACAAGGAGAAGTTTGCTTCTGTGCAGGCATTGCGCAAGGAGATGGATGCGCTGACCATGGATGAGGGAGAAAAACTCCGTCGCATGGAAACGCTGCGCTTTCAGATTGCTGAAATCGAGAAGGCAGAATTGCAGCCCGGTGAAGACGAGACCTTGGAGCAGCGCAGAAAGCTGCTGCAAAGCGCAGAAAAGATCGCCGATGGGATGAACGATGCTGCGGAAAATCTCTACGGCGGGGAAGATACAGACGGCGCTGCGTCTATGCTTTCCATGGCGGAGCGGGCACTTTCTAAAATTGCGAAATTCAGCGACGAAATTGCCCAAATTCATGAAAAAGTTGCGGATCTGATGTATCAGGTTGAGGATGTTTCCCGAATGGTTCTGGATGCCCGGGATGAGCTGAGTTATTCCGAGGAAGAGCTGGATGCCATCGAATCCCGATTGGATACGATCCACAAGCTGCGCAGAAAATACGGCGCAACCTGTGAGGATATTCTTGCATATCTGGAAAAGGCAAAGCAGGAACTGGATGCCATTGAATTTGCGGACGACCATTTGGAGCGTCTGAAAGGGAAACTGCAAAAAGCGGAAAAGGACGCATGGGATGCAGCGTTTGCCCTGCGTAAGGCAAGACGGGCAACTGCGGAGAATATGTCTTTGCGAATCTTGACAGAATTAGCACAACTGGATATGCCCAGAGTGCAATTTGATTGCCGATTTACGGAAACAGAATTGTCTGCCAATGGTGCAGATTCTGTTGCATTTTACATGTCTGCCAATGCCGGTGAGGATTTGAAACCTTTGAGTAAAGTCGCTTCCGGCGGCGAATTGGCGAGAATTATGCTGGCGATGAAGAATGTGCTGGCAGAAAAAGACGAGGTTGCAACCTTGATCTTTGACGAGGTGGATACAGGTGTATCCGGCCGTGCGGCCCAAAAGGTTGCGGAAAAGCTCCGCAGCGTTGCCAATCACAAGCAGGTGCTGTGCGTTACCCACTTGCCCCAGCTGGCGGCTTTGGCCCAGAATCATTTACTTATCGCAAAAGAAGAACGCAGCGGCCGTACTTATACCACTGTGACACCCTTGGATATTGAGGGCAGAAAACGAGAACTGGCTCGAATCATCGGTGGTGCGAATATTACGGAAACAACTTTGAAGAGTGCGGAGGAAATGCTGCGCAATTAAGACTGCAAGAGGGAGAGAAAAGCAGTGAATTTGAAAGTACTGATTGCAATATTGGCTGTAATACTTGCAGTTTTACTGGCATTTGTGCCCTATGTACATCAAATGAACGAACCGACTCCGTCTTCTTCCTTTTCTTCTTCGTCTTCTATGACATCGGCATCCTCCGTCAATTCCGTGCCCGCAACTTCGCAGGCAACGGTACCGTCCACCAGTATGCCGGTGACCCAACCCTCCTCACAAGTGCCGGCTACAACTGTGCCTACACAAGCAACCAACCCACCTGCGACAAAGCCGGCCACCAAACCCTCTGATGAGCCATATTCCGATAATGCAACAGTCAATGCCTTTATTGCAGAGCGGATGAAGACATGGACTTGTCCGGTGAAAGATGCGTTTGGTGAAGTGGTGGGAAGCCGCACCTTTGCATCCTCCCGTGGCGGTGGCAAGCGTGCCCATGCGGGACTGGATTTCGTCGCCCCTCATGGAACGAAGGTCTACGCAGTTACCTCCGGTACGGTTCAGCGTGTTGCGTTGTTCTATCAAAACACATGGGCGGTTGAGGTTGCCAACGACGATGGTTCGATTTTGCGTTACTGCGAGATTGCAACAAATCTGAAAGTGGGCGACTATGTTTCACAAGGTGATATCATCGGTACGATCCTGCGAGCCAACAGCGGAACAGAAATGGTACATATGGAAGTGTACTTGGGGGACGGGGAAGGAATGCTGACCCAATCCGGCAATAAAACCTATAAGTATGTAAATGAAAAGAATTACATGCGCAGAAGTGATCTTGTAGATCCCACCTTTTTAAAGGATTTACCACAATAATCTTGACAAAATACTTACTTTTTGTTACGATACCAATAACACAGTGATGGGATGAAGTAATCGGACCATTTCCTTTCAGAGAACTGCCGGTTGGTGCAAGGCAGCAGGGGAGTGCCGGTGAAATACCTCCCGGAGTGGCTTTTCTGAATGAAGTAGGAAAAGACGGGGTCGCCCGAAACAGCGAGAGGCGTTGTTGGACGCCGTGAGGGTATGCTCGTGAGGGTATACCGAACCAGAGGTGGTACCACGTATTTTTACGTCCTCTGTCCGTACGGACAGAGGACGTTTTTTGATTTGGAGGAAATAATATGAAACTTTATGATGAACTGGTTGCCCGTGGCTTGATCGCTCAGGTGACCAACGAGAAAGAAATTCGTGAAATGTTCGATAACGGCAAGTCCACATTCTATATCCGCTTTGACCCCACCCCCCATTCTCTGCATGTCGGTCACTTCATGGCCCTGTGCCTGATGAAGCGTCTGCAAATGGCCGGTAACCGACCCATTGCCCTGATCGGCGGCGGTACTGCTATGATCGGCGATCCCTCCGGCCGTACCGACATGCGCTCCATGATGACACAGGAGACCATCCAGCACAACTGCGACTGCTTCAAGAAGCAGATGGAGCGTTTCATCGAGTTTGGTGAAGGCAAGGCCATGATGGTCAACAACGGTGACTGGCTGTTGAACCTGAACTATGTTGATTTTATCCGTGAAATTGGCGGTTGCTTCTCTGTGAACAACATGCTTCGTGCTGAATGCTTCAAGCAGAGAATGGAAAAGGGACTTTCCTTCTTGGAATTCAACTACATGCCCATGCAGTCCTACGACTTCTACTACCTGTTCAAGCACTACGGCTGTAACATGCAGTTCGGCGGCAACGACCAGTGGAGCAACATGCTGGGCGGCACCGAGCTGATCCGTAAGAAGCTGGGCAAGGATGCCCACGCAATGACGATCACGCTTCTCCTCAATTCCGAGGGCAAGAAGATGGGCAAGACAGCATCCGGTGCGGTGTGGCTGGATCCCAATAAGACTTCTCCCTTTGATTTCTACCAGTACTGGCGCAATGTGGGCGACGAGGATGTTCTGAAATGCATCCGCATGCTGACCTTCCTGCCCATGGAAGAAATCGATGCAATGGCCGATTGGAAGGATGCCCAGCTGAATACTGCCAAGGAGATTTTGGCCTTTGAACTGACCAAGCTGGTTCACGGCGAGGAAGAGGCTACCAAGGCGCAGACCGCCGCTAAGGCACTGTTTGTAGGCGGTGGTGATGATGCCAATATGCCCACCACCGAGATTACGGAAGACCGCCTGATGGATGGCAACATCGGTATTTTGAACCTGATGGTGGCATGCGGTCTGGCACCTTCCAACAAGCAGGCCCGTCAGTTGGTTGAGCAGGGCGGCGTGTTCGTCAATGACGAAAAGGTTGCCGCACCTACCATGCTGATTTCCCGGGAAATGCTGGCTGAGGGCGTAAAGATCCGCAAGGGCAAAAAGGTGTTCCACAAGGCGGTTTTGGCCTGATTTCAAGAATAATAACGCCTCCGTCAAACGGAGGCGTTTTCTTAAAGTAATTTTAACTGGACATTTGTCAGAAAATGACTATAATGTAACTTGTAGAAAAAGATATGGAGGAATCCTTATGAAACTCAACTACAAACGCACAATTTTGGTTGGCTTTGCCTTCTTCCTCATTTGCGCCTTTTGGCAGGCCTACGATGCAACCATTCCTGTTATTTTGACAAATAAGTATGGCATGAGCCAGTTCTGGTCCGGCGTGATCATGGCACTGGATAATGTTTTGGCTTTGTTCATGCTGCCGCTGTTTGGCACCCTGTCAGACAAGTGCAAGTCCAAAAAGGGTAAACGCACACCCTTTGTTGTCATCGGTACTACGGTGGCTGCCGTTGCGTTGATCGCCCTGAGTGTTGTGGACAATATTCAGCTGACAAAGATTCAGGATTATACTGCTTTGGATGATGTCCCGACCTTGGAGCGCATTTATGATGAGCAGAAGGATACGGTTTTGAAGACCCCCGGCGGCCGTGAATTTACTTTGGCTACCGAGGCAGGTATGAGCCGTGAGAAATTCTCTCAGATCAAGGTCAACGAAATTGATCCTGTCACCGGTAAGGAAAAGGTTACAGATGCGTATACAAATTATGTCGCACCTGCTCGGGAAGCCTGCGTTGCACAAATTACGAACTCCGACCCCAGCGCACTGTTCGTTTTTGTTGGATTGCTTCTGGTAATTCTCATCGCAATGTCCACATTCCGCTCTCCTGCGGTGGCATTGATGCCGGATGTGACGGTAAAGCCGCTTCGCAGTAAGGCAAATGCAGTCATCAACCTGATGGGTACTGCCGGCGGTATTGTGGTTCTGGTTCTGGGTATGGTTTTTGCTACATCCGCAGTTAAGAACAGCTTCATGAGCTACATGGCTTACTATGCCGTGATTGCCGGCTTGATGCTGGTTTCCTTGCTGATCTTCCGTCTGACTGTTAAAGAGCCCCAGTGGGCGAAGGAAATGCAGGATGACACTGTTCGTTACGGAATCGAAGAAAAAGAAGAAGTGCAGGTGGCAACACGGAAGCTTTCTTCCAGCGAAAAGCGTTCTCTGATTTTGATTCTTCTTTCTGTTGCGCTTTGGTACTTCGGCTATAATGCTGTTACCTCCAAGTATGCTGTGTATGCATCCAATGTCCTGCACATTGACTATAACACTACAATGCTGATTGCACAGGGTGCAGCGATTGTAGCATATCTGCCTGCCGGCTTGGTAGCATCCAAGATCGGCCGCAAGAAGACCATTCTGGGCGGTGTAACTATTTTGGCCTTGGCCTTTGGCATCGCATCCTTTATGCGTTCCGGCAGCTCTGTACTGCTGATGAATGTCCTGTTTGCAGCTGCCGGTATCGGCTGGGCGACCATCAATGTTAACTCCTTCCCCATGGCGGTGGAGCTCAGCTCCGGCGCGGATGTGGGCAAGTATACCGGCTATTACTATACCGCATCCATGGCTGCTCAGACGCTGACTCCTCTGCTCTCCGGCTGGCTGATGGACAATGTTGCCGATACCATTTTGTTCCCTTATGCCGCAATTTTTGTAGCACTGGCTATCGTTACCATGCTGTTTGTCACTCACGGTGATAACAAGATTGAGGGTAAAAAGGGCTTGGAAGCCTTCGATATTGAGGACTAATGGATGATTATTGCTCTGATTGTCCTTGCGGTGCTGTTTGTTCTGTATCTGCTTGCACTGCATGGCAGAACGCGTCACCCGCTTTTGCGAAAGCTCCGTCAGTGGAACTATGCCCATCG
>JAZORJ010000202.1:0-5653 GCA_045656525.1 Faecousia sp.
CGGCGGATGGATTCTCTTGCCTTCCGGGCGGCTTCACGGGCGCGGTTGGCCATCATCGCCTTTTCCAGAATGATCTTCGCCGTCTGGGGATGCTCCTCGAAATAGGTAGCCAGCTGGTCGTTTACCACCTGATCCACCAGTGTACGAATGTAGGCGTTGCCCAATTTGGCCTTGGTCTGACCCTCAAACTGAGCGTCCGTCAGCTTGACGGAGATGATAGCGGTGACACCTTCCCGGCAGTCCTCGCCGGAAACCTTGTCGTCGCCCTTGATGATACCGGCCTTGACACCGTAGTTGTTCAGTACACGGGTCAGAGCGGTCTTGAAACCGGTCTCGTGCATACCGCCCTCGGGGGTGCGCACATCGTTGGCGAAGGACAGCATGTCCTCATTGAAGCCGTCGTTGTATTGCAGGGCGATTTCTGCGGATGCGTCACCCTTCATGCCCTGCATGTAGATAACATCCTCGTGGATCACCGTCTTATTCCGGTTGCGGTAGGTGGCAAATTCCCGGATACCGCCCTCGTAGTACATGGTCTCTGTTTTGACCTCGTCCTCCCGGGCATCGGTGATGGTGATGGTCAGACCGCCGTTGAGGAAGGCTTCCTCCCGCATACGGTCGTGGAGAATGTCGTAATCATAGGTGGTGGTGTCGAACATCTCCGGGTCGGGCTGGAAGGTGACCTCCGTTCCGGTTTTGTCCGTATTGCCCACAATGGTCATTTCCTGTGTGATGGCGCCACGGGCGAATTTCATTTCATGGATCTTGCCGTTTTTGTAGACACGAACCTTCATCCACTCGGACAGGGCGTTTACAACAGATGCGCCCACGCCGTGCAGACCGCCGGAGACCTTATAACCGCCACCGCCGAACTTACCGCCGGCGTGCAGAACGGTAAAGACGACTTCCATAGCCGGGCGGCCGGTCTGGGGCTGGATGTCCACGGGGATACCACGGCCGTCATCGGTGACGGTTATGGAGTTGCCGGGATTAATGGTTACAGTAATATGCTTACAGTAGCCTGCCAGTGCCTCATCGATGGAGTTGTCCACGATCTCATACACCAGATGGTGCAGACCGCTGGCAGAGGTGGAGCCGATATACATACCGGGGCGCTTGCGCACTGCTTCCAAGCCTTCCAGAACTTGAATTTGCGATCCACCGTATTCTTCTGTTACTTTCAATTCTTCAGACATACTATTACTCCTGTCCTGTAAATTCCTATATGCCTACGGACGACCGATGGTCGCCCCTACATTATTTTCGTGTTTTGTAGGGGCGTGCATTGCACGTCCGCATTTTTTCTTAAACAATCCGTCCTTTTTCAATCTCAACCGTCTTACCCAATTTGGTAAAGCGGCCGGGTTCACAGCAGGTGATGAACACCTGGCCGGATGTGATTTGATTCAGCACGAAATCCTGTCGCACCGGGTCTAATTCAGACAAAACATCGTCCAAAAGCAGAACCGGTTCTTCCCCGAATTCCCGGCGGTACAGCTCTCGCTGAGCCAGTTTCAGACTGATGGCCGCGGTACGGGTCTGTCCCTGAGAGCCGTAGGCTTTCAGGTCGATTCCCGACAAAGATACCGCAAAATCATCCTTGTGTGGGCCGGTCAGGCAATTTCCGCTTTCCAGCTCCGCCCGGTAGTGGCTTTCCAAATGGGCTTGTAAATCCTCTGTCAGCTGTGCCACAGAAGCGAAAGGATCCTTCACCGTGGAAACCGTGCGGTATTCCAAAGAAAAATCCTCTGCGCCGCCGGAAAATGCGCCGTGGAATTTGGCCGCTTCCTGTCCCAGACTCTGGTAAAACCGGGCCCGGTAGGAGATCAGAAGCGCACCCACCTGACACAGCCGGGCATTGTACTCCGGCAGGATTTCCAAAACTGCCGGATTTTCAAAGTGATCCTTTAAAATCCGACTTTTTTGCTCCAAGATCCGGTTGTATTCCGCGAGGGCCGCATCATAATTGGGCCGCAGTTGACATAACGCGGAATCTCCCAGCCGCCGCCGGGCAGATGCACCGGATTTCAGCACCATTAAGTCCTCGGGACAAAAAAGCACGGTTGACATAACACCGGATATATCCGCCGTAGTCTTCTTTTTCGCCCCGTTGCGCCATATCTGCCGGGGACGGCTGCCGTTAAACAGCACCCACCGCAGCGTCTGATTCCGCTCCTGAGAGAAAATTTCTCCCTCAATATCGGCAAAATCCGCGCCGAACCGGATCATTTCCCCGGTTTTTTGCGCCCGGAAGCTCTTTCCCGAGCCCAAATAGGCCACAGCTTCCAAAAGATTGGTCTTTCCTTGGGCGTTCTGACCCACGATCAGATTCACGCCGGGGTCGAATTCCAGAGCCAGTTCTTCATAATTCCGGAAATTCCGGAGGCTTAATTTACGCAGTTCCATCGTTTGTGATCACGAATTCGTCACCTTCATAGGCAAAACGATCGCCGGGATACAGCTTTTTGCCCCGCATGGTGCAAACTTCTCCGTTCACCGTGACGAAACCCTCTTGGATTTCCAGCTTTGCACTGCCACCGGAGGGGACAATATTCATCAATTTCATAGCGGATTCCAGCTTAATGAATTCGGTACTGATGCTTACCGGAATCGCAGTATCTTTCTTTTTGACTGTTACTTTCATATTATGCTCCTAAAAGCCTACCCCTGGGGGAAGGTGCCGAGCGTTAGCGAGGCGGATGAGGGTAAACCCCGCCGCAGGCGGCAAATAGAAAATATATAATTTATAAGGAACGACCCTCATCCGTCATTTGCTCGTTCCTCGCAAATGCCACCTTCCCCCAGGGGAAGGCTTGTTTTAACTATTCTTAATCCGTACCGGCAGGACCATGTAGGAGAAGTCATGCTTCTCGTCCACCGGGGTCATGACGATGGGGCTCAGGCCGTTGGTCAGTTCCAACACCACTTCCTCGGAGGGGATCACCCGCAGAGCATCCGCCAAGTAGCGGACATTGAAGCCGATTTCCAGCTCCTTGCCGTCGCCGGCGATGGCGCAGCGGTCTTCTGCCGCACCGATGGTGGTATTGGTACGCAGCTGCAGCACCTGATCCGAGAACACACACCGCACCGGGCTCTTGTATTTTTCGGAAACGATCAGACCCACACGCTCCATGGAGCTGGCCAGATCCGACACATGGGCAACCAGCTTTACGGGGCAGTTGGTGGGCACGACCTTACGCCAATCCAGAAAATCGCCTTCCAGCAGACGGCAGACCAGCGTTGCATTGCCGATATCAAACAAAATATGCTTGGGGCCCAGCGTGAAAATCACATTTTCTTCCGAATCGGTGAGAATCTTCTCCACTTCCTTCAATCCGGATGCGGGCACGACGAAGCTCAGCTCCCGCTCTGTGGGGGCAGCTGTATGGAAAGTGCGCCGGGCAAGACGGAAACCGTCCACGGCGATGGCGGAAATCTTATCGTTTTCCACCTCGAACTTCACGCCGGTATGGATGGGCCGACCCTGATTCTCGGAAACGGCAAAAATCGTGCCGGAAATCAGGTCTTTCAGCGCGTTCTGCGGAATCCGGATGCCACGGCCGGTGTTCACATCCGGCAATTCCGGGTAGTCCTCTGCCGCCTCGGCAGAAATATTGAAGGATGCATAGCCGCTGCGGATGGCAACCTTATAATTGTCGTCCACCACCACAGTCACCGGGCCCTCCGGCAGACGGCGAACAATGTCGCCAAAAAGCTTTGCGGGCAGGATGCACACGCCGGGGTCGGCAACATCCGCTTCCACGGTGTAGGTAATGGCAGTTTCCATGTTATAGCCGGTGAGGCTCACGCCCATACCGGCACGGCACAAAATACCTTCCAGCACGGACAAGCTGCTTTTTTGGGCGACGGTACGGCCTGCAATGTTCAGGCCCTGCACCAGCATACTTTTTTCACAGGTAAAACGCATATCGGTCTTCCTTTCTTGCCAAATAATAAAATATATATAATTATTAGAATATATTGGAGTAATAGTTTTAGTAGGGGAAAATTATGTGGAAAACTCCCTTTTGTCTTACTGCCGCAACAACTTTTTTTCCACAGCCTGTTTGTGCAAAAGAATAACTTTTCCACAGCCGCCTTTGGATAAATTTTGCACGACACTTTTCCACAGTGCAACTTGTTCCTTTTCCACAAGCCCTGTGGAAAATAAAGTGGACAGTTGATAGTAAACTGTCTACTGCTTACAAAAGACTATTGATGTTAGCAGTAATATCTCTAATGTTGTTCTGCAAGGTGGTATCGCCCTTTTTCAGTTCCTTTTCCACTTTTTCAATGGAGTAAAGAACGGTGGTATGATCCTTGCCGAATTCCTGACCGATGTCCGGCAGGCTGAGATTGGTCAGCTTCCGGATCAGGTACATGGCGATCTGACGGGCCTCGGCCACATTTTTCGTCCGCTGAGAGCCACGCAGAATGATCTCGTCCACATTGTAGAATTTACAGACCTGAGAAATGATCAGGCTGGGGGTGGGCAGGGTGTTGCCCTCCGCCTTGAACATATCCTCGATAGCCCGGGAGATGTTGTTCAGATCCAGAGGCATGTTGTTCAGATCCCGGTATGCCAGAATCTTTTTCACCGTGCCCTCAATGGCCCGGACATTGTTGGTGATATTGATGGCGATGTAGTTGCACACATCGTCACCCAAATCCAGTCCCAAACCGATGGCTTTGTTTTTCAGAATAGCCATTCTGGTTTCGTAATCCGGGGGCTGGATGTCGGCAATCAGACCCCATTCAAACCGGGTCTTCAACCGATCCTCCAAGGTGAGCATATCGCTGGGCTTCCGGTCGGAGGTCATGACGATCTGCTTATGTTCTTCATACAGCTTGTTGAAGGTATGGAAAAATTCTTCCTGGGTAGATTCCTTACCGGCGATGAACTGCACATCGTCAATGAGGAACAGATCCGCTTCCCGGTACTTGTTCCGGAATTCGATATTTTTACCGCTCTGGATGGCGGCGATCAGCTCATTGGTAAATTGGTCGCCCTTGATGTACACAATGTTGGCGTCCGGCTTATTCTTGCGGATGCCGTTGGCGATGGCGTACAGCAGGTGGGTCTTACCCACACCGGGAGGGCCGTAGATGAACAGGGGGTTGTACACCTGACCGGGATTCTTGGATACCGCAATGGCGGCGCCATGGGCGAACCGGTTGGAGGGGCCAACCACAAAGCTGTCAAAGGAGAATTGGGGGTTAAAATCCATAGCCGTGGGATTTTTGCCTTTGGTTTTATAGGCTTCCAGCTCCTCGTCACCGAAAACGACAATTTTCGCATCGGAATTAAACAGATCCTTCAAAGCGTCCCGGATATGGTCGGCACAGCGGCGGGTGATGATCTCCCGGCGCAGCTCCGAGGGAGAGTACAAAATCAGCCGTTCATCGCTCAGCTCCACCACCTCAGCATCGTCAAACCAAGCGGATACGATGGTGGAAGTCAGGCGGTCTTCCAGATATCCCAAAACTTTTGCCCAGACATAGGCAGCAGCGTACATAACAGGGCTCCTTTCCTGTGTATTTTCCGCCAAAACAGCCGAAAAATCGGCAAAAATGGCGATACTTTCTCAACCTAAATTTTAACACATTTCTGTGTAAAAAACAAGGCTTTTTTGACGACGAACAGGAGAAAAAT
>JAZORJ010000203.1:0-3730 GCA_045656525.1 Faecousia sp.
GGAATTTCTCCTTAGTGCAGAGTGTCCAGCAGGGCCTTGCCTTCTGCAATGATCAGCTCGGCAGTGCCGGCCTTATAGCGGGAAGAGCGGGCTTCATAGCCGCCTTCGTCGTAGGCATCCTGCATGGGGAAGTAACCCTCGGAACCGCCCGTCAGACAGCAGGGCATGACCAATTCCCAACCGGTGGCTTCCTTGATGCCCCGTCCAACGCCATTGAAAGGCTCGCCGGGGATGCCCAGCATGGCCACAGGGCCGATGGCGACAGCGCACAGAAGTAGGGGGAAGGATGCAGGGCCGTGCTCCAAACGAACCATACGGCCGGCTTCGGCCACCACGGTGGTCAGCTCCATGCCCTTGAAGGGAATTTCGCTGTCCTTGCCTGCGTTGTGCAGGTCGTTGTACTTGTGGGCCAAAGGCATATCCTCGGGTTTTGGCATATTTGAGGGCAGATCGGAAACTTTCTGTGCAAAACGCAGGGTGTCCACATCCCGATAGTTGACCTTGTCGTAAACCTGCATAACCGCACCGGCCACCACATTGGCCATATGGCGGGCGTGACCATAACCACGGTCCACATCGTCAAAGTCGTGGAAGGTATCGTTGAAATCGCCGTCCTTCGCGTTTACATTGACATGGTTGATGTCGCCTTGTGCGCCATTAAAGAACAAGGTTTTTACATTGTCCATGGCTTTTTCCAGCCTGCGACGGTACAGAGCGGGCCAGTCACCGGAAATCAGGTTGCCGCCAACCACATCGGGATGGCAACCGAAGTTGCACAGCACAATGGTTTCAGCACCTGCACGATCGAAACGGACAACATTGACCCGGTCGTCCACATCGCCGATGGGATGCAGAATATCAGGATTGCCCACGCCGGGATTGGTACGCACCTTGCCGTCTTTCATGCGGAAACGACGGACAAAGGAAATGTTGGGAGCCTTGCTCACAGCCCAGCCCATTTTGGCGGGTTTCAGGTCAGCCAGCGCAAAGGTGGCGGCATCCACAAAACGCTTTTGCAGGAAATGGGTGTACTCCACCACCAGAGGATTTTCGCTTTTAAAGCCCATATAGGGGGCGGTGTGGCTGTGGGTACCGTGGAGCACAATGGCATCCGTGGGAACACCGGTAGCATCGGAAATACTCTGGGCAAAGATTTTTGCCTCTGCCGTGTCGATGGCACAGCAGTCCAGCGTCATCAGCAAGATCTTGGTATCACCGCACTGCAATGCCAATGCGTTGATCTCCAATTCGTCCAGCACGCCGGAGGCAAGGCGTTCCTGAAAATAGCCGCGGATGGGAATACCCATCATGGGCGTGACATTTACTCTGCTGAAACCAGCCTGTAAAGTGTTCATGATTATCTCTTCTTCCACTCGTCGTACTGCTCCATGTAAGCCTTCTCCTCGGCAGGGAACTTACGCAGAGTGTTGACAACTTCGCCGTTATTGTACTTGCGGTCGCCCACATCCTCGGTGGTGCCGAACAGGGTCAGGTTAACCTGACGGGGACGGGCACGGACATGGTCCCAGTCGATGAAGTAGATGTGCGCGAACTCGCCCAGATCCAGCTTGCCGTCCTTGATGGTCAGGGTCTCGCTGCGGCCAAAGAAAACACTGCGCAGGTGGCCGTCGGTATTCATGGAAGTGTAGTTACCGGGCTCGTTGACATAGCGGCCGAACTGTGCATGCACGGGGCCGGGATGGCGGTAGTCGCCCTCGTTGACATAGTCAGGGATCATCTTACGCATGATGTCCAGCAGGTCGTGCTGCAAGTATTCCAGATCGAAGGTATCAAAGTCGTGGGAGCATTCCTGAATCATGACGGAGCAGGTGGTGTGGTGGGAAACCACGGACACGGTGCCGTTCTTGATGCCGGACTCTTCTACGATTTTATGTACATCGATAGAGATGTCGTGGAAGGTGGGGATCCAACCGCGGGATTGCAGCTGGATTTCTTTCTGAATCATTTTAAATTCCATTTTTGTTACCTCCAAAAAATTATTGATACATTAAGCGTTCCGCTCGTCCCATGCCTTGCGGACGGCGGCGATCATTTCGTCCACCATGGCGGAACGGTCGGCAGCCTTGGCAATGCCGGAAGAAGAACCGGTTGCATCCGCGCCGGCGATGATGGTGTTGTACACATCCTGACCGTTGGCAATGCCTGCGGCAGTCAGCACCAGAATGTCAGCGTTGACATCCTTGACGCACTTGGTGGCGGCTTCTACATACTCAGGGCCCACGCTGACGCCGGTGCCGATAAGCTCGGAGGGCTCTGCCACGATGATGTCGGGGTTCAGGGTTGCGATTTTGCTGGCGTCAGCCATGGAGTCTGCGCAGACGATGGTGGTCAGACCCACTTCCTCAGCACGGACGATGGTTTTTGCCAAAGTGTCAAAGTCCAAGGGCTTTTCCACATGGTTCAGCATAACGCCCTCTGCACCGGCGGCCACCAGAGATTCCGGCAGAATATCTGCCAGACCGCGGCCGGGAACAATGGGATCCATGTGAGGGGCAAAGACATGAATATTTTTTGTAGCGGCTTTGACCCGTGCGATTTCCACGATGGGCGTGGTAAAGATGATGTCCACACCGTATTTTTCGGATGCCTTGTCAGCAGCGATGGCCAGATCGATCACATCCTGACCGTACAGATAGGACTTGGGACCGATCTCAAAAAACGGTGCTTTGATCTTGCAATTGGATATCATGATTGTTCACCTCATTTCTTATATAGAAAGCGCATCAGCGCAATTCTTTCAGTAATTGCAGACCTTCCTCGATGATCCGCTCGGCCACGCCCGCACGGTAAATGGAAGACCGGGTTTCGTAACCGCCTTCGTCATAGGCATCCCTCGTAGGGAAGTAACCGTCGCAACCGTTGGTCAAGCCCATGGGCAGGACCAGAGTCCAATCCTCAGCTTCCTTCAATTTCAAACCAATGTTGGTAAATGGTTCACCTGGGATGGCAACAAAGCCGATGTTGCCAAGGGCAATGCCGCCCATTCCTAAATTGAAGAACGCAGGACCATGTTCTAAATTGAGCATCCGTGCGGCTTCGGCAACCACAGTGGTCAGTTCCATACCTTTGAAGGGAATTTCTGCATCCCTTCCGGCCAGATGGAGTTCGTTATACTTCCGGGCCAAGGGCAGTTCCTCAGCGTTGGGCATATTGGAGGGAACACTGGCGGTCCAGGACAGGAAATGCAGACGGTCTACATCTGTGTAATTGACTTTTTCATACACTTGCAGAACCGCACCGGCAACCACGTTGCCTATGTGACGGGCACGGGAGGTGCGTCGGTCCACATCATCAAATAGTCTAACATTGATTTCCTTCACATTGACGTTTGTGCAGTTGACATCGCCCTGAGCACCATTGAAGAAAATACACTTGACATTATCCAAAGCTTTTTCCACGCGGCGGCGGGTAAAGCCGGGCCAGTCACCGGAGATAAAATTGCCTCCAATGGTATCGGGATGGCAGCCAAAGTTCACCAGTACCAAAGAATCATTTTCACGGTCAAAGCGCAGAACGTTCACCCGCTCGTCCACATCACCGATGGGATGAAGAATATCAGGATTGCCCACACCGGGATTGGTGCGCACACTTCCGTCTTTCATGCGGAAACGGCGGATAAAAGAGATGTTGGGAGCCTTGCCTACAGCCCAGCCCATTTTTGCGTCCTGCAAGTCGGCGATGGCCAGCTTGGCGGCATCTGCCAGTCGGC
>JAZORJ010000204.1:0-2805 GCA_045656525.1 Faecousia sp.
CGGATGGGATATATGGCCCACAGACAGCGACCGCTGTCTCCACCTTTCAGCGTCGCCACGGACTGCCCATCACCGGGGTTGCGGATCAGGCAACCTGGGATCAGATTGTGGCGGTATATGAACCCGCATTGGTGGCAGTAGGGCCTGTGGAGCCGTTGGAGATCATTCTGGACCCTTTGCAGGTGATTCGTCAGGGCGAAGCCAATCCAAATATCTACCTTGTTCAGGCGATTCTGATCGTGCTTTCTGAATCCTACAACAGCATCACCGCTCCGGCAGTCACCGGGATTTTAGACATCCCCACAGCCAACGCGCTTTCTGAGTTTCAAAGCATCGCGCTGCTTCCGGTTACCGGCGAACTTGATCGCCTTACATGGAAAAATCTTGCGCTCCACTATCCCATGGCAATCATTCCAAAAACGGAAGAAAATTCATAAACTTTCTATGAATTTCCTGTTTTTGCACTTGATTATCCCAACTATGTTGATTATAATATAGTGTATTGTACGACTGCAAGGCAGTCATCGGAGGAAATGGAATGTTTATCAAGGACTGGAAGAAAGATTTCTTTACAATTCCAAATATGCTCAGCCTGTTCCGGCTGCTTCTGATCCCGGTGTATATCGTGATCTATCTGAACGCTCAGACTGACATTGATTTTTACATCGCAGGCGGCATTTTGGCTGTTTCCTGTCTGACGGATATGATCGATGGGCAGATCGCCCGGCATTTTAATATGATTTCTACGGTCGGCAAAATTCTTGATCCCTTGGCAGACAAAGTCACCCAATTCTCCCTGATCGTTTGTCTTGCTATCAAGTATCCCATCCTGATCCCGCTGATGGTACTGTTCTTCGTCAAGGAAGTATTCCAGCTGGTAGCCGGATTGTTAACCTTGCGTAAGGGCCAAATGCTCAGCGGTGCATTGATTACCGGAAAAATCTGCACAGCTGTGCTGTTTGTCAGTCTGATCGTGCTGGTCATGTTCCCGAAAATGGATCCTGTGGCGGTTAACATTATTATGCTGGTAGACGGCATTCTGTTGCTCATTTCCTTCATCCATTACGCTGTGACATACTTCACCCACGGTAAAATGATCCAGAAATTGGATTCCGCCGAAAAAGAAGAAAATATCTAAAAAACGGTGCAGAAATCTGCACCGTTTTTGTTATTCGTTTTCATTGCCGATGGTCATGATGTCATAGGGCGTTGTCTGATAGACAAAGTAGTTGAGCCAGTTGGAGAACAGAAGATTCGCATGGCCCCGCCACCGAACGATGGGATCACGTGTATCATCGTCACCCGGGAAGTAATTTTCCGGAACGCCGATGGGCAGTCCCTGATTCTTATCCCGGAGATATTCCGTTTTCAAGGTCTCCGGATCATATTCCGAATGGCCTGTAACAAAAATTTGACGGCCGCCCTTATTGGCAACGGCATAGATGCCTGCTTCCTCGGAGGATGCCAATATTTTCAATTCCGGAACAGCCTCGATATCCTCCCGGGAAATTGTGGTATGACGGGAATGGGGTGCCCAAAACTGATCGTCAAAGCCCCGGAGCAAAATGGATCGCTTATACTCCACCTTGTGGGAATAAACGCCAAAGAGCTTTTGCGGCAGATTCTGCTTGTTGATACCGTAGTGATAATAAAGACCCGCCTGTGCGCCCCAGCAAATATGGAATGTGGAATGCACATGGGTTTTGCTCCACTCCATAATCTGACAAAGCTCGGGCCAGTAGTCCACTTCCTCAAAGTCCATCAGCTCTACCGGTGCGCCGGTGATGACCATGCCGTCAAATTTCCGGTCTTTCAGTTCCTCAAAGCTCTTATAAAAAGACAGAAGATGCTCCTGAGAAACATTCTTGCTGCGGTGAGAGCTGGTGTGCATCAGTTCCAGATTCACTTGCAAGGGGGTATTTCCCAAAAGACGGCTCAGCTGGGTCTCCGTTGCAATTTTTGTAGGCATCAAATTCAGCAAAACGATCTCCAACGGGCGGATATCCTGTGTGATCGCCCGATCCTGGGACATCACAAAGATATTCTCCTGTTGCAAAGTCCCGCTGGCGGGAAGATCATTGGGAATACGAATGGGCACAGAAATCACTCCTTGGAGATTTTGGAAGTATTTTACCCCAGATCTTCCATTTTGTCAATTCTTGTGCCGGGATAATAATGGGCAATGATCTGTCGCCATGTATTGCCGCCGAGGGCCATGGCCTGCGCACCGGTTTGACTCATGCCAACCCGATGCCCCTTTCCCAAAGTATCGATCCGCAGTCCGTCCCCTTCCTCCGTCATGGTAAAAACGGTGGAATTCAGGTTCAGCATTCGACGCAGCTCTAACCCACTGTATGTAATACCTGCAAATAACATTGTGTCTACCCCGCCACCGGCTGTATAGGTTGTCCACCCCAGCCAGCTTTTCGGATCTCCCGGCAATTCTCTGTCTAACAGCACTTCCAATTCCTCTGCGGAATACCAGAGCGTCTGTGTATATCCGTCCATACCCTCTTCTCCCGGACTTTCCACGACCTGCAAATAGGGCAGATCCACCCCCCACACGGCAAAGGCCTCCTCTGTAAGACCGCCGGCGCAATGGCAGTAGGTTGCCTCAATCAATTCTCCGTTGTAGCTGACCACATAATCAGCGGTATCCTCCACCGCGGCTCGGGCAATTTGAATATCTTCCTCATATCCGTTTCCGTCCAGATACTGCGCCACATCTATATACGCCTGACAGCACCCCGGATCCGTACAAACCGCACCCATGGGATGTCGCTGGCCTTGCTGCCGTTTTAACGC
>JAZORJ010000205.1:0-28242 GCA_045656525.1 Faecousia sp.
GTTTGTGCTGTGGACGGTTGCCATTTGCTTTGTGGATGTCCGTGAGATTGGGCCGCGTGATTCGTCCGTGGGTTTTGCCGGTATCAATGGTTTTGTGCATAACCTGACAGGGGTGAATTTTTGGCTATACAATGTAACGGATTGGCTGGGACTTGTGCCGATTTTCGTATGTATGGGGTTCGGCCTGCTCGGTCTGGTGCAATGGATTAGGAGAAAAAGTATTCGCAAGGTAGATCGCAGCATTCTTGTACTGGGTGGATTTTATCTGGCTATTATGTCGGCGTATTTGCTTTTCGAGCGCGTGGATGTCAATTACCGGCCGGTATTAATAGATGGAATTTTGGAAGCTTCCTATCCGTCTTCCACAACTATGCTGGTGCTGTGTGTGATGCCAACAGCAATGATGCAGTTTCATAACCGCATAAAACGCAAGACAATTCGCAATTTTGTTTCTGCGGTGATCATAATATTCACTGCGTTTATGGTAATTGGCAGACTTGTTTCCGGTGTTCACTGGTTTACGGATATTGTCGGCGGAGTGCTATTGAGTGCGGGACTTGTAATGATGTACTATGCAGTGTGCAGACGCAATTGAAGCGGTAGATTCGTAGAAGTCATGCAAATCTTGTGTGATTTCTATTGACATTTTCGCATTTTGTGGTAAAATATCGTAGAAATGCAAAGACTATACGAAAACAAAACAGGTTTGACTGACCAAAGCCAGAGGGGTGCGGTGGAAGCCCCTTGGAGGTTACCCTGTATGCCACTTTCGTGTTGCCCGGGATGACCGGGACGGGCGCTCCCGTTACAGAGCCGCTAAGATATCCCGTTTGGGATGAATTAGGGTGGTACCGCGATTCACCTCGCCCCTAAATTAGGGGCGAGGTTTATTTTTTTGAAAATGATTTGGAGGTAATACCAATGAGCAATAAACCGTATGGCGTAAACGAACTCCGGGAAAAATTTCTGGCGTTCTTTGAAAGCAAGGGCCATCTGCGTCTGCCCAGCTTTTCTTTGATTCCGCAAAATGACGCATCTTTGCTGCTGATCAACTCCGGTATGGCACCTATGAAGCCCTACTTCACCGGTGAAGTTGAGCCCCCCCGCCGCCGGGTTTGCACCTGTCAGAAGTGCATCCGTACCGGTGACATTGAGGACATCGGTAAGACTGCCCGTCACGGCACTTATTTCGAAATGCTGGGCAACTTCTCCTTCGGCGACTACTTCAAGCATGAAGCCATCGCATGGACTTGGGAATTTTTGACCAAAGAAGTGGGTCTGGAACCGGAACGTCTGTATCCTTCCATCTATGAGAACGACGAAGAGGCCTTCGAGATCTGGAACAAGGAGATTGGCGTACCTGCCGATCACATCTTCCGCTTTGGCAAGAAGGACAACTTCTGGGAGCATGGCTCCGGCCCTTGCGGCCCTTGCAGCGAGGTTTACTACGACCGCGGCGAAAAGTACGGCTGCGGCAAGCCTGACTGTGTTGTGGGCTGCGAGTGCGACCGCTATATGGAAGTCTGGAACAACGTGTTCTCCCAGTTTGACAACGACGGTCAGGGTAACTACACCGAGCTGGCTCAGAAGAATATTGACACCGGCATGGGTCTGGAACGTCTGGCGGTTGTCTGTCAGGATGTGAACAGCCTGTTTGATGTGGATACCGTTATGAACATCACCAACAAGGTGACTGCCATCACCGGCGCATCCTACGGCCAGAGTGTCAAGACCGATGTGAGCCTGCGTGTGATTACGGACCACATCCGTGCATCCACCTTTATGATTGCTGACGGTGTTCTGCCTTCTAACGAGGGCCGTGGCTATGTTCTGCGCCGTCTCCTGCGTCGTGCTGCCCGTCACGGCAAGCTCTTGGGCGTGAACCGTCCGTTCCTGTATGAGGTTGTGGAAACGGTTGTGCAGGAGAATGAGAGCCACTACACCTATCTGCGTGAGCGTGCAGATTATATCACCAAGATCGTTAAGATCGAAGAAGAAAACTTCGCTAAGACCATTGACACCGGTATGCAGATCTTCAACACCAAGATGGCTGAGCACAAGGCAGAGGGCAAAACTGTCTTCTCCGGTGCAGATGCCTTCCTGCTTGCCGCTACCTACGGCTTCCCCATCGACCTGACCATGGAAATGGTGGAGGATGAGGGCATGAGCGTGGATATGGACGAGTACAACCGTCAGCGTGAGGAAGATAAGATTCGCGCCCGTGAGGCTCGTAAGGCATTGGGCGATCTGGCATGGGCCGGTATCGATCTGGGTCTTGACAACACCCCCACTACCTTTGTCGGCTACACCGAAAACTCTTGCAGTGCAAAGGTTTTGGCTGTTTGCGTAGGTGAGGAAGTTTCCGGTTCTATCGCCGGTGGCGAGACCGGTATTTTGGTTCTGGACAAGACACCTTTCTATGCGGAAATGGGCGGTCAGGTGGCTGACCACGGTGTGATTCTGGTTGGCAACAGCCGCTTTGAAGTTACCAATGTCCAGAAGGACAAGTCCGGCAAGTATCTGCACCACGGTAAGCTGAACGAGGGTACCATTAAGGTGGACGATGTGGTGTGCGCTTCCATTGATGTGGAGCGCCGCAAGGCTATTATGCGTGCCCACTCTGCAACTCACCTGCTGCAAAAGGCTCTGACTTCTGTCTTGGGCGATCATGTGCATCAGGCCGGTTCTCTGGTTGAGCCCGACCATCTGCGCTTTGACTTTACCCACTATTCCGCTTTGACTGCCGAAGAACTGGCAAAGGTGGATGCGCTGGTGCAGTCTGCTGTGCTGGATGGTTATGCTATCGATATTCGTGAGATGTCCATTGAGGATGCAAAGGCTATGGGCGCAACTGCCCTGTTCAGCGAGAAGTACGGCGATACCGTGCGTGTAGTCAATATGAGCGGCTACTCCATCGAACTGTGTGGCGGTACACATCTGGACAACACAGCAAAGGTCGGCCCGTTCTTCATTCAGGGCGAGGGCAGCGTTGCTTCCGGCGTGCGGCGTATCGAGGCTATCACCGGCAAGGCATGCATGGCCGATATGCAGAAGTCCCGGGATCAGCTGTATGCGGCTGCATCTGCGCTGAAAACAAAGCCTGCGGAGCTGCTGGACAAGATTCAGGGCCAGTCCGAGGAAATTCGGAACCTGAAACGCACCATCGAAAGCTTCCAAGCCAAGGAAACCGCTGGTGAAGTGGATCGTCTCCTGTTCGGCGCCCGGGATGTGGGCGGCTTGAAGGTGCTGACTGCGATGGTTGCCAATGCGGATGCCGGCAAGCTGCGTCAGATGGGCGACAATCTGCGTGATAAGTCCGACTGTGTGGTTGCGGTCCTTTCTTCTGTAAATGGCGATAAGGTTACATTCCTGGCTGTATGCGGCAAGGAAGCCATTGCTAAGGGTGTGAAGGCCGGTGACTTGGTGAAGCTGGTATGTACTGCCTGCGGCGGCAGCGGCGGCGGTAAGCCTGACTCTGCTATGGGTGGCGGCAAGGACGCTTCTCAGGTAGACAATGCATTGGCACTGGTAGACGATTTTGTTCAGTCCAAAATCAACTGATTGTGAAGAGCGTCGCCCATAAGGCGGCGCTCTTTTTTGAAAAGAGGTGAAATGTATGCGTCGATTGCTTTGGTTTTCTGTTGGATTTGCTGCTGCTTGTCTGGCCGGTGCTGTCTTTTACGGAGCGTGGCTTATATTTGGAGCAACCATTACACTGCTGGCAGCAGGTATTTTGGCAGCTGTGTATAAGAAGTACGGACACTGCATGCTGCCTATTTTGATTTTACTGGGCATTGCTACCGGCCTGTGCTGGTTCGGCGCATACGATTATCTGTTTGTAACCGTTCCCCGTGCGGCAGACGGCCAATCCCTGAATGTATCTATTGAGGCTACGGAGTACAGCTATCAAACCGATTATGGCAGCGCAGTTGAGGGAAATGTTGAAATTAACGGAAAAACCTATCGTGTGAAGGCATATCTCCGTTCCAAAGAACAGGTTTCGCCGGGTGACTCCGTAAACGGCACCTTGCGTTTTCGTCTGACAACAGCCGGTGGAATGGAAAACCCTACAACTCACAGAGCGGAAGGCATTTTCCTTTTGGCATACCCCATAGGAACAGCAGAACTTCATCACGCGGAGGATATATCATGGCGGCATTATCCGGCACTTTGGCGGAATCAGCTGCTGATGCGCATGAACGAGCTTCTGCCGGGAGATGCCGGTGCTTTTGCCGCGGCACTTTTGCTGGGAGAACGCAGTGGCATTACCTACGAGATGGATACGGCTTTTCGTTTAAGCGGAATCAGCCATATCATTGCAGTTTCCGGACTGCATGTTTCCATTTTATTTGGCCTGATCCATACAATTCTGGCCAAAAGGCGTTGGCTGTCATGCTTGATTGGTATTCCTGTGCTGATCTTATTTGCGGCGATTGCCGGGTTCACACCATCCATTACCAGAGCCTGCATTATGCACTCGCTTATGCTGATCGCCATGTGCCTTGATCGGGAATATGATCCGCCAACGGCCTTGGCCTTTGCGGTGCTTGTGATGCTTGTGGCCAATCCGCTGACCATTCTCTCTGTGAGTTTTCAGCTGTCTGTTTCTTGTATGATAGGTATTTTCCTGTTCTCAGAAAGGATTCGAACATATCTATTGGAGCGCATGCAAGGACATATTGATAAGAAGAATAAGCTTTTTAACAGGCTGATCCACGGAATCGCATCCTCCGTGGGCGTTTCCCTGAGCGCATCGCTGATAACCACACCGCTGGTTGCCTATTATTTCGGCTGCATCAGCGTGGTAAGCGTGCTGACAAATTTACTTACAGTTTGGATTATCAATTTTATTTTCTACGGACTGATATTGTGCTTACTGGTTAGCACAGTCAGTATGGTGATTGCCAAGGTTTTGGCTAGTGCCGTTATGCGGCCGATTTATTTTGTGTTGCACACAGCGGGCATTCTAGCCAAGCTGCCCTTGGCTGCTGTCTATACATCCAACATCTATACAGTCGTATGGCTGATTGGAGCGTATGTACTGGTAGCAATTTTCCTGTTACTGCGAAAGAAACAACCGCAGCTGATATTGTTGGGTGTGCTGTTCTCATTTTTGCTGGCACAGCTATTTGCGTGGATCGAACCGTTGCATGACGATTTTCGTGTTACTGTGCTGGATGTAGGGCAGGGGCAAAGCATCCTGCTGCAAAGTGAGGGAAAAGCCTTCTTGGTGGATTGCGGCGGCGATGACAGTGAGGATGCAGCGGATACCACGGCGGAGGCGTTGCTTAGTCAGGGAATTTGCCGTTTGGATGGGATTGTAGTTACCCATTTTGACAAAGACCATGTCGGCGGTGTGGAGCATTTGCTGTCCCGAATCCGGACAGATCGGTTAATTGTGCCGGCAGTGCAGGATGCCGACCAAATCGCGGAAGCATGGACATTCGATACGGATATTATTGTAGAGTATGTCAGCAGTGACTTGCTGTATACTTTCGGTAAAGCGGAAATGACGATTTTTGCACCAATTTCACGAGAATCCGACAATGAAAGCGGCATCTGCATCTTGTTCCAGCGAGAAAATTGTGGTATACTGATAACCGGTGACAGAGGTGCAGACGGGGAAATGGCGTTATTGCAGACCCATGTGCTTCCGGAAGTGGATGTTTTGATCGCAGGCCATCACGGTTCTGCCGGCTCTACAAGTGAAGCGTTACTGGCTGCCACATCACCGGAAATCGCATGTATCTCGGTTGGCGAGGACAACCGTTACGGCCACCCGTCCCCAATCGTTTTGCAGCGGCTGGTGGATGCGGGGTGTCAGATCTATCGCACCGATATTCATGGAACAATCGTATTCAGGAGGTGACATCATGGCATATCAGCAGAACCAAGGGAGCGCATTACAGGAACTGAAAACGGCAATTAAGGAAAAAACGCCCGGGCGGCTGTATGTTTTCCATGGTGAAGAAGTTTTTCTTCTGAATCACTATTTGCAGCAGCTGAAAAAGCTCCTGATTGATGAGCTTACCGAATCCTTTAATTTCCACAGACTCAATAACGAGACTTTTTATATGCAGTCCTTTGCGGATGCGGTGGAGAATCTGCCCATGATGGCAGAAAATACCATGGTTCAGGTGGACGAAATTGACCTGTTTAAGCTAAATGAAGCGGACCGCAATACCATGGCGGAGATTCTTTCGGATATTCCGGAATATTGCACCGTTGTTTTTACCTATGAAACCGTGGCGTGGAAGCCGGATAAGCGGCTGAAAAAGCTGTGGGAAGCGGTGGAAGAAAACGCATCCATTGTAGAATTTGCAAAGCAGGATCAGCGGGATCTGATCACATGGATCACCCGACATTTTTTGGCGAACAAAAAGCAAATCAGCAATGATTTGTGCGCGTATCTCATTGAGATCACCGGCGGTACCATGACTGCGCTTTCCAGCGAGATCAAAAAGATCTGCGCCTATTCCGGGGCAGAGCAGATCCACCGATCGGATATCGATGCGGTGGTCGAGCCCGTGATGGACGCAGTGGTCTATCAAATGACCAACCTGCTGGGTGAGAAGAAATATGATCAGGCATTGCTGAAATTACAGCAGCTGCTGAAAATGCAGGAAGAGCCCATTGCGATTTTGGGTGCCATCGGCGGCCATTTCCGCCGTATCAGCACCGCAAGAACCTTGATCGACAATGGTCGTCCCGCTTCAGAATTGGCCAATATTTGCAAAATCGGTGATTACCCTGCACGGAAAACCATGGATTCTGCCCGGCGTTTTTCACCGGATTTCTGCAAAAAAGCGTCAGAGCTGATTCTGGAAACCGATTACCGCATGAAGACATCCTTTGATGAGCAGGAGCGGCTGTTGGAGATGCTGGTGCTGCAACTGGCCCGGGAGGCGTGATATGGTACGCATTCAGGAGGCCATTGTTGTAGAGGGGCGCTATGATAAAAATACCCTCAGTCAGATCGTGGATGCCCCCATTTTTGAGACAGCCGGTTTCGGTATTTTTAATAACAAAGAGCAAATGGTGCTGCTGCGCCGGGTAGCGCAAAGTCGGGGACTGATCGTATTTACCGATTCTGATGGCGCGGGCTTTGTGATCCGCAACCGGATCAAAAGCGCCATTGCTCCGGAATTTTTGAAGCATGCCTACATCCCGGACATTCCCGGCAAGGAACGCAGAAAATCTGCGCCCGGGAAAGAAGGGAAACTGGGCGTAGAAGGTATGAGTCCGGAAATTATTTTGGAGGCTCTGCGCCGGGCAGGAGCGACATTTGAAGAAAATGGTAGTCGTGTGACCGGTGGAATCACAAAGCAGGATATGGCGGCGCTGGGGCTCTCAGGCGGAGCCAATAGCAGCACCATGCGTGCAAAACTGATCAAAGCGTTAGATTTCCCTGTGCACATGAGCGCAAATGCCTTGTTGCAGGCGTTGAATTTACTGTACACATTGGAAGAATTGAGCGAAATTGTAAAATCTTTGGAGCGTAAGAATGGTTGATATATCCGTTAACAATTTAACAAAGTTCTTCGTAATCGGCGAAAATCTTCTGGACGGTCTGAGCTTTGAGATCCAAGAAGGGGAGTGCGTGGCGATTTTGGGCCGCAACGGCTGCGGCAAGACCACGCTGTTTAACATTCTCACCGGACAGATGGATTATGACGAGGGAGAGGTCTATGTCAATCCCAACAAACGGCTGGGGCTGATCTCACAGATTCCTCGCTTCCCCCACGGCTTCACCGTCGAGGATGTGCTGCGTTCTGCTTTTGAACAGATTCTCAATGTGCAGAAGAAAATGCAGATTTTAGAACAGCAGATGCTCTCCGGTGCAACACAGGAGCAGCTGCGGCAATATGACGACCTGACCAACCGTTTTCAATCCGGCGGCGGATATGAAATGGATGTGGAAGTGGACAAGATCTGCAACGGCTTGGGAATTACTCCCCAACAGCGCGTACAGGAATTTGCAAGCCTCTCCGGCGGTGAGAAAACCCGGGTCAATTTGGGCAGATTGCTTCTGGAAAAGACGGATATTTTGCTGCTGGACGAGCCTACCAACCATTTGGATTTGCGCAGCGTGGAGTGGTTGGAGAATTATATCAATAGCTTTAAGGGCACGGTCCTTGCCATTTCCCACGACCGGTATTTCATCGACCGTATTGCCAATCGGGTTATCGAGATTGTGGATGGCCATGCAGAGTTCTATTCCGGCAACTATTCTTTTTATATGGACGAAAAACAGGCCCGTTTCGATCTGCAAATGAAGCAGTATGAGCAGGAACAGGCCAAGTTGAAGCAGTTGGGCTATACCGTGGAGCGAATGAAGGGCTGGGGCATCAACAACCGTACGCTCTACCGTCGTGCTATGTCCATCCAGCACCGGATGGAGCGCATAAAAAAGACGGAAAAGCCCAAAACGGAAAAGACCATGAGAGCCACCTTCGGGGAAAAGGATTTCTCCGGAGATGTGGTGTTTAAAATGAAAAATGTGGCCAAATCCTTTGGCGAACGCACCCTCTTTTCGGATGTAAATCTGAATGTGGAAGGCGGCGAACGCATTGCTATCTTGGGTGACAACGGTACCGGTAAAAGTACATTTATTAAGTGCTTGTTGGGAGATGAGGACTGTCAGGGCAAGATACAGTTCGGCCCTACGGTGAAATGGGGATACCTGCCCCAAATCATCCACTTTAACCACCCTGAGCGCAGTTTGTACGATACCATGCTGTATGAAAAGAACTGCTCGCCACAGGTGGCCCGTGACCGGCTGGGCGCGTTTTTGTTCCAAGGGGAGGATGTGTTCAAAACCGTGGGAACGCTCTCCGGCGGCGAACAGAGCCGTCTGAGGCTGTGCATGCTCATGGATGAGAAGATCAACCTGCTGATTCTGGACGAGCCTACCAACCATTTGGACATCGCATCCAGAGAATGGATCGAAGCAGCCATCGAAGAGTTTGAGGGTGTGCTGCTGTTCGTCAGCCACGATCGGTACTTTATCGATAAATTTGCTGAGCGTATTTGGCTGTTGGAAGACGGAACAATCCGGGATTTTAACTGCGGTTATGCCAAATATCGCTCCATTATCGAGCATGAACAGGCTTCTAGACAGACCATTCCGTCCGTTCCGAAACCCAAAAAGGAAAAGCCCAAGGGTGGCACGAAGGAGCAGGAAAAACTGATTCGTCGTTTGGAACGGGAGATCGAAAAACAGGAGCAGGCAGTTGCGCTGCTGGATGAACAGATTAGTGCAGCCGCCGCGGACTATCAGGAATTGACCCGTTTGCTTAATGAAAAAGAACAGGCGGAGCAAGTTCTGATGGAGCTGATGGAAGCTTGGGAAAATGCTCAGGAATAGGTTGACATGGAATGGGGAAAGACCTATAATACGAAAAGAAAAAGCTAAGGAGCGAAGAAAATGAGTTCTTGTAACGGTAATTGTGCGTCTTGCAGCAGTTCTGACTGCGGTGACCGCAAAAAAGAGAGCCTGCTGGCGGCCCTGAATCCCAAGTCCAGCGTCAAGAAAGTGATTGCAGTTGTTTCCGGCAAGGGCGGCGTGGGTAAATCCACCGTCACATCCATGCTGGCTGTCGCTATGGCCCGCAGAGGCAAGCGTGTTGGCATTTTGGATGCGGATATCACCGGTCCTTCTGTGCCTACGGCCTTCGGTGTCAGCGAGTGTCAGGGCGCGTCGGAGGACGGACTGTATCCTGCTTTGACCAGAACCGGTATGCAGGTTATGTCCATCAATCTGTTGCTGGATAATCCCGCCGATCCCGTTGTTTGGCGTGGACCTGTCATTGCAGGTGCAGTCAAGCAGTTCTGGACGGATGTCGTCTGGGAAGATGTGGATTACCTGTTTGTGGATATGCCTCCCGGAACCGGTGATGTATCCCTGACTGTGTTCCAGAGCCTGCCCGTTGATGGCGTCGTCATTGTAACCAGTCCTCAGGACTTGGTGAGTATGATTGTGACCAAAGCTGTGAAGATGGCGAATATGATGCACATTCCTGTTTTGGGATTTGTAGAAAACTATTCCTATCTGAGCTGCCCGGACTGCGGTAAGAAGATTCAGGTCTTTGGAAAGAGCCGTTTGGATGAGGTGGCTGCTGAGCAGAATCTGCCTGTTTTGGCGCGTCTGCCCATTGATCCGGCTGTGGCCGAGGCATTTGACAACGGCCAAATGGAGACGATTTTGACCGATGCTGTTGATACTGTGATTACAGCAATTGAAAAGCAGTAAAAAAGGCGCCGCATATGCGGCGCTTTTCCTATTAAAGAAGTTTACCAACAATAAACCACAGAACCAGCAGAAGCAGAAGCAAAGGAATATATGCAACCAAGACTGCGGTGCCGATGGCCAAAGCTGTAACACCCAGATAATTCAGTCCATAAATCAAGGCGCTCATCAGCAAGGTGGTGAGCATAGCCCGGGTGAGCATTTTGCCCACAACATTGGCAAAGAAAAATGTGTAGAGGAATCCAATCAAGGGATTCACAGAGGCCAAAAGTGCACCCATAAGGCCTTTCAAGGCACCTACCAGCAGCATAATGACCAGCAAGCCCAGCAGGATCACAGGTGCCCATGTGAGCAGACCCTCGGGGAGGAACATGGTCAGCAGGTAGTTGGCACCGGCAAAGGCAACCATGCCCAAGGCAACCGATATTACCCGGAAGAACAGCCAACTAAAAAGCTTCTTGCCGTTAGGCATCCAACTGTTCACCAGATTTACGAGAAATGCCAATATAACCATATTCAGCAGTTCCCCACAAATGGCAACATAACCGGATTGGGTGATGGGGAAAATACTGAGCCACCCATCAGAAATCGCCACAAAGGGCAGGGGAGATGCAAGGAATTTTAAATCTAAGCCGTAGCTGTGAATCACAACGGTGACGGCGTAGATGAACAAAATTCCGATCGCAGACGAAACACTCTGGCTGAGTACGGATTTTTTGCCAAAGGCAAAACGTCCGGTAAATCCAAAAACCAAAGAACCGACGGTCATAACCAATGCCAAGGTCAGAAACGACTTCATTTGTGCTTCGTTTTCCAGCAATAATTTGATTTGATTCAACAAGGCTTCCATAAAAACCTCCTATTTTGCAATTGAAAAGAAACAGCCGCCAGATTTCTCTGGCGGCTGCAATGTTGAAAACTGAAATTACTTCAGCTCTGCGGTAGCGCCAGCTTCCTTCAGCTCGGCAACCAGCTTCTCTGCATCTTCCTTGGAGATAGCTTCCTTCAAGGTCTTGGGGCAGTTGTCAACGATGTCCTTAGCTTCCTTCAGGCCCAGGCCGGTAGCAGCACGGACAACCTTGATGACGTTCAGCTTGGAAGCGCCAGCTTCCTTCAGGATGACGTCAAACTCGGTCTTCTCCTCAGCAGCCTCAGCAGCACCGCCAGCAGCGGGAGCAGCAACAGCAGCAGCAGCGGCAGAAACGCCGAAAACTTCTTCCAGAGTGTGAACCAGCTCGGACAGTTCCAGAACGGTCAGACCCTTAACTTCCTCAACGAGAGCAGTGACTTTTTCACTAGCCATGATAAATTTCCTCCTAAATGTTTGTGTTAAAATATGTGTGTGTGTTTACGAAATTAGGCTTCTGCTTCTGCAGCAGGAGCGTCGCCGCCTTCCTTCTGGATACGAACCTGATCCAGGACGAAAGCCAGGCTGGAGATAGGTGCCAGGAAGGTACCAAGGACGGATGCAACCAGAGCGTTCTTGCTGGGCAGTTCACCGAAGCCGTTCAGATCAGCAGCGGACAGAACAGAACCCTCAACAACGCCACCCTTAATGGACAGGTTGATACCCTTGTTCTTCTTAGCGAACTCGCAGACGATACGAGCAGGGGCGATGGGATCGCCGGTGGTGGAAGCCATAGCGGTGGTACCGTTCAGGACAGCACTGAAATCGTAACCGACATTCTTGGTTGCGAAGTTGGTCAGAGTGTTCTTGACGACGGAGTACTCAACACCGGCTTCACGGAATTGCTTACGCAGTTCGGAATCCTGAGCGACCGTGATACCCTTATAGTCAACAAAAACAACAGAAGTAGCTTCCTTGATCTTGCTTTCCAGAGCTTCAACAACGGCCTTCTTACTCTCAAGAGCTTTTGCGTTGGGCATGGATTTTCACCTCCGAAATAAAAAAGTGTCTTCCTGCCAGAAGACAGAAAGACACGCAAACAAACAATATGTTAGGCGCACCTCGGCAGGATTTATGCTTTTCAGCACCTGCTGTCTTTGGCAACAGGTGAATTCTAGCATAAATTTACCGGGATGTCAAGCATTATTTTCAAAAATTATCCTAAAAGTACATCAGAAATCAACATTACACAAAAACCGACCAGCAGGGAATATGTTGCACCCTGCTGACTGCCGTGGGCGTGGGTTTCGGGGATCATCTCGTCGCTGATGACATAGAGCATGGTGCCACCGGCAAAAGCCAAGGCAAAGGGTAGAATAGCCGATGCGATACTTACGGCAAAGTAACCCAGCAGCGTGCCAACCACTTCTACAAGTCCTGTGATCATGGCACAAAGGAAGGTGCGTTTGGGCGTAATGCCTGCGGCAAGCATGGGGCCGATAATGACCATGCCTTCCGGAATGTTTTGCAGCGCAATGCCACCGGCAATGATCAGCGCCTCACCGACATTGTCTGAGCCAAAGCTCACACCTGCCGCAATGCCTTCCGGTAGGTTGTGAATGGCAATGGCGGTGACGAACAGCAAAACCTTGCTCAGGTTTGCGTTGCCTTGGTGATTTTCCGGATCTGCGCCCACCATTTTATGCAAATGGGGAACAGCCTTGTCGATCAGATTCAGGCACAGTGCGCCTGTGAAAATTCCGGAAACTGTGATCAGCAGACCCCATTGACCTCCGTATTCCACAGATGGCAGGATCAGTCCCAGCACCGCTGCGGCAAGCATCACGCCTGCGGCAAAGGCCAGAACGATGTCGCTGAATTTGTGAGAAATATTCTTGAACAAAAAACCCATGGCAGAGCCAAAGATGGTAGCCCCACCAACACCGAGAGCGGTCAATAATACCAGTTCCATAGGAAACCTCCACCCATCAATAGAATAACAGATCAGAATAAGAGGGATAGGGCCAGTAGGATTTATCTGTCAGCTGCTCTAAAAGATCCGCATCCTCCCGCAGGGTTGCCATAGCGGGGAGAATGGTGTTGCTCATGTAGTTTACAGCGTCCTCTGTTTTCTTAGGAATGGACGCCAGCTTATCAGAAAGATCCTGACACTTGTCATATAGCCGATCACAGGCGGCGGAAAGACGGTCCAGCAGGGCCTGTTCTGCCTTGCAGGTTACCCCGATGGCTTTCTTATCCACGACAGCCTTTGCAAGATCCCGGCTGTAATGTAGTGCGGCAGGAAGAATTTGGTGCAGTGCCATGTCCACACAGGTGCGCCCCTCAATGGCGACAATTTTCTTGTAGGACTGCATGTGGATCTCATGCCGGGCACGGAATTCGGATTCCGTGAAGATTCCCCGCTTGGTTACAAGGTCAATATTTTTCTGAGAGATGTATGTCGGAAGTGCCTTGGCGGTATTGCTGTGATTGCTCAAACCACGGCGGGCAGCTTCCGCCTTCCATTCCTCGGAATAGCCGTTGCCGTTGAAAATGATTCGCTGATGTTCTGTCAGCGTGTCACAGACCAATTTTTGCAGCGCAGCATCAAAATTCTCCGCATTCTCCAAAATATCCGCAAATTTGCCCAGCTCCTCTGCCATAATGGTATTCAGAGCAATGTTCGGACCTGCAATGGACTGGGAGGAACCCAGCATACGGAACTCAAATTTGTTGCCGGTAAAAGCAACAGGAGATGTACGGTTGCGGTCCGTGGTATCCTTGGGAATGGAGGGCAGGACATCCACACCGATGCGCATTAAACTCTTCTCAGGATCGGTATAGTTGGTGCCGTTGATGATGGAGTTCACAACGGCGGTCAGTTCATCCCCAAGGAAGATGGAAATGATGGCGGGCGGCGCTTCCGTCATGCCCAGACGGTGGTCATTGCCGGCATGGGCAACAGTAGAACGGAGAAAATCCTGATATTCATCCACACCCTTAATAAAGGCTGCCAAAAATACCAGAAATTGCGCATTCTGACGGGGTGTTTTACCGGGCTTGAACAGATTTCTGCCAGTGTCGGTGCACAGTGACCAGTTGTTGTGCTTACCGGAACCGGCTACACCGGCAAAGGGCTTTTCATGGAGCAGACACACCAGATCATGCTTTGCAGCGCATTTTTTCATGATCTCCATGATGAGCTGATTGGAGTCACAGGCATTACCCGCATCAGAATAGATGGGGGCGATTTCGTGCTGACAGGGCGCACCTTCGTTGTGCTTGGTTTTGGACAGGATACCAAGCCGCCACAGCTGCTCATCCAAATCCTTCATGAAGCTGGAAACCCGGGTGCGAATAGCGCCAAAATAGTGGTCGTCTAATTCCTGACCCTTGGGCGCAGGGGCGCCAAACAGGGTACGGCCGGTCAGACGCAGATCCAGCCTCTGGGCATACAGGGACTTGGGAATCAGGAAATACTCCTGCTCCGGGCCCACGGAGACCTTAACACGCTGGGTTTGCGTATCTCCGAACAGCCGCAGAATGCGGACACATTCCCGGGAAATCTCATCCAAAGAGCGCAGCAGGGGCGTTTTCTTATCTAAGGCCTCACCGGTATAGGAGAAAAAGCAAGTGGGGATATAGAGACTGCCGTCCTTTACAAAAGCAAACGCAGTGGGATCCCATGCAGTATAGCCACGGGCTTCAAAGGTGGCCCGGAGTCCACCGGAGGGGAAGGAGCTGGCATCCGGCTCGCCACGGACCAATTCACTGCCGGAAAATTCCATAATAACACGGCCGTCGCCGGTAGGCGCAATGAAAGAATCGTGCTTTTCAGCGGTGATGCCGGTCATGGGCTGGAACCAATGGGTATAATGGGTGGCGCCCTTCTCAGTTGCCCAAATCTTCATAGCTTCGGCGATCTTGTTGGCCACTTCCAAAGGCAAAGCGGAGCCGGTGCAGATGCATTGCTTCCAAGCGTGATAGGTTTCGGACTCCAAACGCTCGCGCATAGTAGCTTCATTAAATACGTCAGTGCCGAAAATTTCAGGTACATTGATAATACGACTCATGGCAACGCATCCTTTCAAGAAAATATGTGATAATTTTAGGGCAAATCTATCAAAAATGCAAGGACTAATTTGTGGAATGTAGGCAAATGGACAAAATTTGGCTATTCGCCAAAAACAATATGAAATTTTTGGCGTTTCTTGTTGCATTTTTTTGCCAAATAACATATAATAAGCCAAGTTGATGTAATAAATTCGGGAAGGAATGATGGAAATGAGTGCCTATTCTTGCAGAAATCGGGATGAGTTGATTCAGGAAGCCGAGAAAATGCGTGCCCAATATGAAGAATTAGAGCAGCGAAATTTGAAGCTGGATATGTCTCGGGGTAAGCCGAGTAAAGCCCAGTTGGATCTGGTCAGCGACTTGCTTACCGTGCTGTCTGATAAGGATATGTGCCTTCTTGACGGCTATGACTGCCGCAACTATGGCGATCTTGCCGGACTGCAATGTGCCCGGGAGTTTTGGGCAGATGTTCTGGGCTGCAAGCCATCTCAGACCTTCGTCGGCGGCAATGCCAGTTTGAGCTTGATGCACGATTTGATCGCCCGGGGGTATACCCACGGTCTCTTGGATTCTCCCCGGCCTTGGCGTAAGGAGGAAAAGCTGAAATTCCTGTGTCCTGTACCCGGTTATGACCGTCATTTCCGTATTACTGAACTCTATGGCTTCGAAATGATCTGTATTCCTATGACCCCGGATGGACCTGATATGGATATCGTGGAGGAATATGTAAAAGATCCTGCTGTGAAGGGTATTTGGTGTGTTCCAAAGTACTCCAATCCTCAGGGCTATGTTTACTCGGATGAGACGGTCCAGCGGTTTGCAAATCTCAAACCGGCGGCACCTGATTTTGTGATCATGTGGGACAATGCCTACTGTGTTCATGAGTTTGAAGGGGAGTTTGCGCCGTTTCAGGATATCATTTCCTTGTGCGCCAAGGCCGGTCGGCCGAATATGGTCTATGAGTTTGCTTCCACATCCAAGCTTACCTTCCCGGGAGCAGGTATTTCCGTCATTGCTTCCTCCGAAGAAAACATTGCTTATTGGAGCAAACTGGCCGGTGTACAGAATATTTCTTACGACAAGATCAACCAGCTGCGTCATGTAATGTATCTGAAAGACAAGGCCAACACTCTTGAAATTATGAAGGGCCATGCTGCTATTTTGCAGCCGAAGTTCCGTATGGTGCTGTCCATGCTTCGCAAGAAGCTGACCAACAAGGGTATTGCCCACTGGCATCATCCTATGGGTGGCTATTTTGTCTGTGTAGCGGCAATGCCCGGAACCGCTAAGCGGACACTGGAATTGTGCAAGCGCTTGGGCGTGACCTTCACACCCGCCGGCGCGACCCATCCGTATGGCATTGATCCCGAGGATTCCATGATCCGAATCGCGCCTAGTTACCCGCCCTTGGAAGAATTGGAACAGGCGATGGAAGTATTTTGTGTGTGTATCCGTATCGCCGCACTGGAAATGCATTTGAACAAAACATTGATATGAAAAAATTCTTTGAAAAATATAAGGATATGATCTGCTATCTGTTTTTTGGCGTTTTGACCACAGTTGTAAATTATCTGGTGTACCTTCCGTGTTACAACTGGCTGGGATGGAGCGCAGGACTCAGCAATGTGCTGGCTTGGGTGATTGCGGTTGCGTTTGCGTTTTTGACCAATAAGCCCTTTGTGTTTAAAAGTCATGATTGGTCTTGGCGTGTCGTTGGCCCGGAGCTGACGAAATTTGTGGGTTGCCGAATCGGTTCCGGTGTGCTGGAAACGGCAATTTTACTGATTGCTGTGGATTGGATCGGATGGAACGGCAATGTCTGGAAGCTGATCACTGCGGTTTTGGTTATCATTTTGAACTATATTGGCAGTAAATTTCTGGTTTTTAAAAAATAAGAAAAGGCAGTTGCACAATTTTGTGCAACTGCCTTTTTATCATGTTAATCAAAAGGAAATGCGAATTGCTGCCACTGCTGCGGCGGGAAGTGTTACGGTATCGCCCTCGATGATCATTTCCTCTGTATCAAATGCATGGGGAGTAACAATCGTGACCTCTTCCATGGGATTCTTGGCAATGTACTCCATCTTTGCAGACTTAATAGGACAGCCGATGTCCAGCTTCAAGGTCTGAGCGCCATACATATCGGTATTGGCGACATGGATGAAGATTTCGTTGCCGGTACGGGAAGCCACAGCATCTATACTGCCACTATACTGGATATCCACAGCCTGTTTACCCTGGTGGCGGCCAAAGAGAGCCATAATAGAGCCAACAGGCAACAGATAGGGTTCGCCGCTTTGAATGGGAGTGGGAATCATCAATGCATTAGACTGCCATGTGTTGCCGCAGAAATCTGCCAAAGTAGCAATATCCAGCACATCACTGTTACGCATAATTACATTGTGACATCTTGCGTAGGCAACACCTGCGGCCCATGTGGTCAGAGAGGTGCCTCTGTTCTTTCCGGGGAAGGAGAAGTGGCCTTCTGTCATTGCCAGCCGTTTTCCGTTCAGGTCGGAGCGCATTCTGGCAATCTCCGTTTCCATGGACTTATAGGCATTCATGAAGTGCATCCATGTATTTTCCGGATCAACACGGTAGTTGTTTCCGGACAGGGGACAATTAGGCAGACCGGAGTCAAAGTGATGGTGGAAGGCAATCATATCCACATCATCAATGCGGCTCATTTTGATACGCCAGGTATCGTCGGGAGCGATAGATTTATTGTTCCAGCTATGGATTTTGTCGCCCCAGGCAATCAATGCAATGTTGGGATCGGCCTTTTTCATAGCAGATGCAAAGCGGCGAGAGGCCTCTGCACACTGATCAGAGTTGAAACCGATTTGGGCGCGGATGGTATAGGAGGTCTCGTTACCGATTTGCCAGTATTTGACATTGAAAGGCTCTTCGGCGCCGTTGGCAATACGCAGAGCATTATCGGGATTGTTACAATAATCAACCCACTCGACAGCCTCTTCCACTGTACCCATACGGCAAGTGTCATTTTTGGGGTATTGGAGGAAATCCTGACCTTCGGATTCCATATTGGCAACAATCAGCGGTTCTGCGCCAACTCTGCGACAGAAATCCACCAGCTCGTGTGTACCCACCTGATTATTGTAGATACCACCCCAGATGTGATTGCGCATGGGAATGCGGTTCTTTTGAGGACCGATGGCCTCCTTCCAATGGTAGTAGGATGCAAAACAACCGCCAAAACGGATCATGGTCGGTGCCAGTTCTTTGGTTTTCTCAATAACAGATTCGTGCCAGTCTTCGTTTTCAAAATTCCAGGCGGCATCCACAGAGGAATCGCAAGTGCCCAGAGGCTCCATAAACTGCATATACAGGTACGGAGAAATGGTGTGCTTTTCGTTTTTGTCGATTTTTAAGGTAATCATGATATGCACTCCCTTATGTAGATTGATACTTTTGATTATAATCGCATTTTCTTAAAATACAAGTCACAAAAAGGACGAAAAAGAATATAAAATGGCTGAATATTGTAGTTTATTCCGAGAAAGGCGTTGCATTTTATATCTGGCGGTGCTATCATAGAGCCATGAAGACAACAACGAAAACTCAGCCGCTTGATATAGCGGTGTTTGGAATGGACTTAAAGGTGTTTCGGATCGGGCGGACACCGGGTATTAAATATCTGGATACAACAGAGGGAAAATCCTCAGCCATGAAGACGACCCATACCCACTTCACCTACGAGGTGTTTTTTGTGACGCAGGGTCAGTTGGAACTGGTGACAGAAGAAAATACAAGGATTTACGAAAGGAAAATCCTGATTATTCCGCCTAAAATTCGACATTATTCCGTGCCCAGCGGTGCAGGATGCTACTGCTTGCTGTTCTCTTTTGAGAATACCAAGAAACAGAGCCCGTGGCAGGTTTCCATTGAAGAGCAGCTAAAAAGTGGTATCAGTCAGCTGCCGCTGACAGGTGACAGTGCATTTTATATTCGCAGAATTGCTGAAAAATGCAGCTGTCCCAGTGAAGCAACAGAGGATGAAATTGCCCACCTAGCGTCGCTTTTGTTTTATGAGATTATGGCGGATCTGCTTCCGGAGTGGCATCTGCGGCAGGATGCCGGAAAGGGCAGTGCCAAGCATATTTATGAAATTGAGCAATACATCAATTCCCACATCAAGGAAAAAATCACGCTGTCCGATATTGCACAGCATATTAGTTTGAGTCAGCGTCAGGTTTCCCGTGTCATTAACAAGGAGTACGGTTGCAGTCTGACGGAATTGGTAACCGATAAGCGTTTGGGATCTGCGGAGATTTTGATCAAAAGCACATCTGTTTCCATCAGCGAGATTGCCAAGCAAACCAATCTGGGATCTGCAAATTACTTTTATACGCTGTTTAAAAAACGCTACGGTATTTCTCCCTTGCAGTATCGGAAAAATTATGGAAAAATGTAGGAACATGCCTTTGCAAAAGCAAAGGGATGTTATTTTATCCGTATTTTTCTTGCAGGTATAGGATTGCTTGGCGATAGCCGTCAATGCCTTGCCCTTTGATGGTCTTTTCGCAATACATACCGGCATAGGAGATCTGGCGGAAGGCTTCCCGGGAATCCACATCGGAGATATGAACTTCCACAGCGGGGATGGAAACCGCTTTCAGCGCATCCAGAATGGCCACCGAGGTATGGGTGTAGGCGGCAGGATTGATCACAATGCCGTCGTACTTGCCGTAGGCAGCTTGGATAGTATCCACGATCGCACCTTCATGATTGGACTGGAAATGGTCAATTTGCATTCCGGTTTCCTTTCCGGTATCCTCAATCAGAGCCAACAGATCTGCATAAGAATTCCGACCGTAAATGCCCGGCTCTCGAATCCCGAGCATATTGATATTCGGGCCGTTGATAACCAAAATTTTCATGAATTTCCCTCCCAAATTGACAGGATCTGTTCTGCGGTGTCATCCGGTGCACCGTTGTTGTCGATTGTGTGGTCTGCAAATCTTGCATAAAGGGGCTTGCGGACGCGGTACATTTCCTCCATTTTTGCGGATTGGGAGAGCGGTCGGCCATCGGTTGCCAATTTTTCAATATCCCTTTCTATGCAGAAAATGCTGCCGTTTTGGTGGAGCAGTGGATAGTTCTCATCCTTTGTGACACAGCCACCGCCGGTGGCGATCACCAAGCCGGAAGACTTACCGATCTGTGCAAGAACCTGCGTTTCCAATGCCCGGAATCCGGACTCACCCTGTTCAGCAAAGATGCACGGAATCGTGCAACCGGCTTGTTCCTCCACCATTGTATCCGCATCTACAAAGGTTTTGCCGGTTTTCTCAGCCAGTAATTTTCCAATTGTAGACTTTCCGGAACCCGGCATGCCAATCAAAATAATATTTTCCATCTCACGGGCTAGGTTTGCGTGAATTTCGTTGATTTTTTCATCCGGTATGGAATGTCGTGTAAACCATTCCGCTGATTCCTTCGCCTGTGCAACCAGCATCAAAAGACCGTTCATGGACACAAGACCACGATTTTCCGCGTCCATCAAAAGCTGTGTGCGGGCAGGGTTGTAAATCACATCCAACACACCTTCCAGCTTTGGAAATGCGTCCAGCTGCACCGGCGCCGTGCCGTTGTTGGGGTACATGCCCACCGGGGTGGTGTTGACAATGAGAGATGCATCTTTATGCAGGTGTAGATTTCCGTAATGGTTCTGCCCGGAACGGGAAACAACCACCACATCTGCACCCTTGTCCTGCAAAACCGCCACTGCGGTCTTGGAAGTTCCACCGGAACCCAGCACAAGCGCTTTTTTACCGCTAATGGAAATGCCGCTTCGCAACAGCATGGTTTCAAAGCCAAAATAGTCGGTATTATGGCCAATCAGCGTCCCATCTTGCCGGCGGACGATGGTATTGACCGCTCCTAAGCGCGCGGCCACGGCAGATAACTCGTCACAGAAGGGGATGACGGTGCTTTTGTAGGGAATGGTCACATTAAAGCCGTCATATGTGCCACTTCTAAGAAGTTCTTCCAGTTCATCCGGCTGTTTTTCCAGCAAGACATAGGAGTAGTCACCCAAGTGACTGTGGATTTGGGGAGAATAGCTGTGCCCCAATTTACCACCGATCAAACCGAAATTCATTATACGACCTCGCTGTAACTGCCCAAATAGGTGAATGCTTCCGCAAGCTCGTCCAACTCGCAGATCAGCTGCACGAACTCCTCGGAGTAGATGGAAGTCTCCAAATCAAAGTAGAACATAAACTCGAAGTCCCGGTCAGGCAGGGGACGGGATTCCAGTTTGGTGACATTAATGCCCAGTGCATAGAGTCGAGCAAGGACACGGTACAGCGCACCGGGACGGTGATTCAGGATCATCATGATGCTGGTTTTGTCAGAACCGGGATAGATTTCCAGATTCTTGCTGATGCAGATGAACCTTGTGCGATTGTTGCCTTCGTCCTGAATGGAAGACGCTAGGCTAATCATGTTGTACAGCTCCATGCAACTGCGGCTGGAAATGGCCGCTACATCTGTACGACCGGAGGTGGCAACCATTTCTGCGGCCAAGGCGGGATTCTCCACAGGGATCACCTTCACGCCGGGGATGCTGGCCAAAAATGCGCTGCATTGGCTGATGGCCTGCTCATGGGAGTAAATTTCCTTGATATCCGATAACTTTGCCCCGGGATTTGCCAGCAAATGGTGGTCAATTTTCAAACGGAAGGTTCGCACGATAGAGAACTTGTGATGGATCATCAGATCGTATACTTTCTTCACAGAACCGGCGGTGGAGTTTTCGATGGGCAGGATGCCATACTGGCACAAACCCTTTTCAATTGCAGCAAAAACGCCTTCAAAGTTCTTAAAATACATGATAAAAGGGTTCTGGAAGATCTTTTCACAGGCAATTTGGGCATAAGCACCCTCTACACCCTGACAGGCCACCATGGGCGTGGTGGGAAAAAGTTTGGGTGTGTTCTCAATGGCATCATGTATCTGGTTGTACAATGGTGAGAGCGTATTGTTTCGCTTGCTTTGATAGCTTCTGCTCAGTTCAAAAAGCATGGAATACAGTACGCGGGTGTAATTTGCCATATCAGGGCCGGCTTTTTCGGCCGCATCTTTCAGCTTTTCCCGCTCCCGTGCCGGGACGAAAACAGGCATGTTATTCTGCTTTTTATAGTCGCCGATGGCGGCGGCAATTTCCATACGCTGATTGAACAGGGCGACCAGCTGATCGTCGATCTTGTCGATCTGACCGCGTAATTCATGTAAATCCATAGTCAGCCTCTTTTCTGCAACTGGGTGTTGCCCAGAATCATATCGAATATCGCAATGGCCGCCGCAGCTTCCACAACGGGAACAGCCCGAGGAACAATGCAGGGGTCATGTCGGCCCTGCACCACCAAGGTAGTGTTTTCCATCCGGGACAGGGATACGCTTTGCTGCTCCTTAGCGATGGAGGGTGTGGGTTTGATAGCGACGCGGAATACCAAGGGCATGCCGTTGGTGATACCCCCTAGAATGCCGCCGCAGTTGTTGGTGACGGTGCGAATTTGCCCGTTTTCTACGGTAAAAGCATCATTATTTTGACTTCCCGTCAGTTCTGCTGCGGCAAAGCCTGCACCGAATTCCACACCCTTTACAGCAGGTATGCCGAAAACAATCTGGGCAATACGGTTTTCACCACCGCCGAACATGGGATCGCCAATGCCGGCAGGAAGACCGGTGGCGGCACACTCAATGACACCACCGACGCTGTCGCCCTGCAAACGGGCATCGCTGATGGCATTTTGAAAAGCATCAGCAGATTCAGCGGTTAGGGTGGGGAATATCTGTCCGACCTGATCCAGTTGGGGATTCATAGGATCAAGGCAGGTGCCTTTTTCCTTGCCAATCTGTACGATGTGGGCACCAATCCGGATACCCATGCCTTCCAGCCATTGCTTGCACAGGCCGCCTGCGATGCAAAGAGGAGCAGTCAGCCGACCGGAGAAATGTCCGCCGCCGGCGACATCTTGAAATCCGCCGTATTTGACTTGCGCGGTGTAGTCAGCGTGGCCGGGTCGAGGACAGTCCTTTAAATTCTCATAGTCAGCGGAGCGGGTATTGGTATTGCGGATCATGGCCGCAATTGGTGCTCCGCAGGTGTACCCATCCACGATACCGGAAAGAAATTCCGGAATATCTGCCTCTTTTCTGGTGGTGGAATAGGCATTCTGACCCGGCGCGCGGCGATTTAAAAAGGCTTGTAATTCAGCTGTGTCCACAGGGAAACCGGCAGGGATGCCGTCCAAGGTCATGCCAATGGCAGGTCCGTGGGACCGGCCGAATATGGTTAATTTCAAGTTTTCACCGAAGGTGCTGCTCATAATTTCCTCCTAACCGGCGGTATTCCGCCCAGAACTGGGGATAGGATTTGTTCACCGCCTGCGCACCGACAATGGTGACAGGTTCTTTACAAATGATTGCGGCGATGGCACTTGCCATGGCGATGCGGTGGTCATTGAAGCTGTCAACCATACCACCGACTAGGGGAGTGGGGAAGATTTCCAAGGTGTTTTCTGTTGCGCGGGCAGAACCGCCCAAACTTTCCAGCATGGCAAGGGTGGATGCCACCCGATCAGACTCTTTCAGCCGCAGCCGCAGGATATCCGTAAATGTCGCACCATGCTTTGCGGCAGCAGCCACAGACAGAATGGGAATTAAGTCCGGGATATCCGCAGCGGAGATCGTGGGCTTACCTTTTTCAAGTTGCTGTAAAATATCCACCACTGCCCGGTCACCCTGCAAGGAAGCCGGATCAAGGCCGTGAATGGACAGATCGCATCCCAAGCTATTGGCAACCAGCCAAAATGCTCCGTTGCTCCAATCTCCCTCAACGGACACACAGCCGGGACTGTGGCGCTCTTTAAAGAGGGATAGGGCATCAGCGGTCATATCAATATAGGGCTTGGATTCCAGCTTTCCGGTTATCGTCAAGGTGCAATTGTCCATCAGCATGTGGGCAAACATCAGTCCTGTGATAAATTGGCTGGAAACACCGCCGTCTATGGTATATTCACCGCTTTGCAGTTTGCCTGTGCAGCGAAGGGTGTTCCCGGTTGGACGGGATAGACTGCAGCCCATGCGCTCCATTTCCTCCCATAAGGGAGATAGGGGTCGCTGTGCAAGTCTTCCCTCCATCAAGAATGTACCGTCAATACCCAAAGCACCAACAATGGGGAGCATGAAACGAAGGGTAGAACCGCTTTCCTTACAGTTAAGGATAGCGCTTGTTGGCACGCTAAGAATGGGGCGTACGGTATACCCGGTAGGTGTTTCCGTAATTTCAGCTCCCAGTGCGCGGAGACAGTTAACCGTTGCTTCGATATCCTGATTGGACTCGGAGCAGGTAATCTCCGTGGGGCGATCTGCAAAGGCGGCGCAGATCAACAGCCGATGCGCCTGAGATTTCGAGGGAATCGCGGTAATTTCACCCCGCAATAGGCGGGGATAAATGGTAATATCCATATTAAAGTCCTGCTTCAATCCATGCTTTTACTTCGTCCACCGCCGTGGGGCGGATCATACAAGAGCCGATATGCTGGGGGATGATGAGATTGACGGTGTTGCCGCTGCGCTTTTTGTCAGACATAGCGGTGTCAAAAAGGGTTTGTGGGTCAAAGTCCGTAGCAACGGGCAATCCGAACAGGGCCAATACACGCTGGATGCGGTCACAAGCAGCTTTTGTGCAGATCCCATAATGTACGGCTGCGCGGCTGATCATTGCCGTACCGATTGCCACAGCCTTCCCGTGGGAGATGCTAAAATGGCTGCTTGCCTCCACGCCGTGTCCAAAGGTATGTCCCAGATTCAGCTTCATGCGGCTGCCGGTGTCGAACTCGTCTTCCGCAACAACATCCCGCTTTAATTCCACGCACCGGGCAATGACCGACTCCCGGTCAAAGTCCGGTCCGCTGTTTTCCAACTGTGCAAAGAGGGATTCCTCGTACAAAATGCCGTATTTGATGACTTCGGCACAACCGTCCTGGAATACATCTTTGGGAAGACTGTTCAAGGTATCGATGTCACACAGAACCAGCTTGGGCTGATAAAATGCGCCAACCAGATTTTTGCCACAGGTTAGGTCAATGGCGGTCTTGCCTCCCACAGAGGAGTCCACAGCCGCCAGCAGGGTAGTGGGGACCTGAATGTAGGCGATGCCACGCAGGTATGTGGCCGCCACAAATCCGGTCAAATCCCCAACAACACCGCCACCAAGGGCGATCAAGCAGTCACCGCGGGTGATGCGGTTTTCCACCAGAAAGTTTAAAACTGAAAGATAGGTATCTGTATTTTTACTGTTTTCACCAGCTAAAAAAACATAGGAAATCACGGAATAGCCTGCATTTTCCAAACTTTTCTTCGCTATTTCGCCGTACAGCGGCCAAACATTAGAGTCGCTGATAATTGCAGCAGTACCAACCGTGGTCACTGCGGCAGTTTCTGCACCAAGCTGGGTCAGCAGCGAGGGGGCAATCTTTACTTCATAGGGACGCGATGCGATAACTTTGACAGTTTTCATCCGTCAACTTCCTCCTTGCGGTGTTTGCCTTCCTCTAACAGTGCAATCAGCGACTGGGTATCTTCGTTTTGCAGTGCCGTGCGATATTTTTCAAGATTTTGGATGTATGCATCCAATTCAAACAGCATATTCTGCCGGTTTTCCATACACAGCTCAGCCCACATATGAGGATTGAGCCAAGCTACACGAGTCAGATCCTTGTAGCTTCCTGCGGAAAAGCCCTTGTGTCCCAATGCGGTGGGGGATTTGATAAAGGCATTGCTCAGCACATGGGGCATTTGAGAGGTAAATGCAATCAGCCGGTCGTGTTCTTGTGCGGTACAAACGGAAAAAGAACCGAAATTACAGGGCTCCAAGGCATCCTTGACCCGTTGGAGCAGCTGAATATCGTCAAATTTTGCAGGTACAAGCACCATGGGTGCGCCCTGAAACAGATTGGAACGGCTGGCTTTGAAGCCGGAGTTATGGGAGCCGGCCATGGGATGTCCGCCAACAAAGGTGAAGCCATACCTTTGTGCCAGAGGGAAACTGTGGGAGCAAATTTCTTCTTTCACACCGCAAAGATCCATAACCAAGGCGTTTTTTTCAACAATTGGGGCATTTTCTTCCAGCCAGCGAATGCATCCGCCGGGATAAATGGCCAACAGGATCAGATCGCAGGCAGGTATGGTGTCCGGATTTAGGATGCCGTGAACAACACCGGCTAACTCTGCAAAGCTTAAAATTTGTGCATCCTGATCTGCGGCATAGACGGTGTGTCCGGTCTTGGAAAAGGCCCGGGCCATGGAACCGCCGATGAGACCAAGACCTAAAATGCCCACATTCATTTGACAACCTCTCGAATCTGCTGAACACGCTTGTTCAGATTTTCAAACTGTGTAGGGGTGAGGGATTGGGCACCGTCACACAATGCACAGGAAGGATTGTTGTGGACCTCGATAATCAGGCCGTCCGCACCGGCGGCTGCCGCGGCGTAGGCCATGGGCGGTACTAGCTTTGCTTTGCCGGTAGCATGGCTTGGATCAACAATGACCGGCAAATGGGTCAGTTCCTGCAAAACGGATACCGCGGATAGATCCAGCGTATTTCTTGTATAAGTTTCAAAGGTGCGGATGCCACGCTCGCAGAGGATCACATTTTCATTACCCTCGCTCATGATATACTCTGCACTCATCAGCAGCTCCTGCAAGGTGTTGGCAAGACCCCGTTTCAGCAAAATGGGCTTGTCTGTCTTACCCAGCTCTTTCAGAAGATCAAAGTTTTGCATATTCCGGGCACCGACCTGAATCACATCCACATCCGCAAACAGATCCAAGGTGCTGATGTTCATGATCTCGGTGACGATAGGAAGTCCCGTTGCCTGCTTGGCTTTAACCAGCAGTTCAATACCGGCACCACGCATGCCTTGGAAAGCGTAAGGGGAGGTGCGGGGCTTGAAAGCACCGCCCCGGAGCAGATTTGCACCGGCTGCCTTGACAGCTGTGGCAACTGCGATGATCTGCTCTTCGGATTCCACGCTGCACGGGCCGGCGATCATGGCAAAATTACCACCACCGATCTTGGCATCGCCCACGCAAACCACGGTATCCAAGGGATGGAATTTGCGGTTGACCTGCTTAAAGGGTTCGGAAACCCGTTTAACACTTTCCACAATGTCCAGCGAACCCAGAAGCTCCATATCCACACGGCTGGTGTCGCCGATCAGACCGAGAATGGTGACCTCCTGACCTTGGGAAATATGCACATCCAGATTCATGTTTTTCAGCCATGTAATCAGATGCTGGGTTTGTTCTTGGGTAGTACCTTGTTTGAGAACAGCGATCATAATAACAACTCCTAAATAAAAAGTGCTGCACGAACAGCGATCCGTGCAGCATCTGAAAAGTCCGACTTAATCTTTGAAAAAATCCTTGCAGCACAAAACGCTATTACTTTTTAAAGCCGAAAAAGTAATAGTTAAAATAAAACTTAGCTGCAAAATTTGTGATAATCATGAACAAATGACCTCTCACAGTGGATTTTTTCTTATTATAGCACCATAAATTGCGGAATGCAAGTGCAAATTTTGACATTTACAGGGTTTCAAACTCGTAATTTACGAATTTTAGTCGATCGCCCACATCCACACCAAAGGGCAGCAGGGCAATGGCGACCTCGGACACCACACCGGTGTCGTCGTACTTTACAAAGGCGTAATCGCCACGGATATCAATGACTGTACAGAGCATAGTGCCTCCTTCGAGAAAATCCGCCCCTGTTTTAGCAGGGGCGGATCGTTATTAAGACTTAGTCTTTGTACATTTCAACCAGCTTCTTCAGGTGCTCCCAACGCTCCTTAGCAGCTTCTTCGTTCTTTACGAACAGCTCCTTAGCGCGCTCGGGGAACTCACGAGTCAGACGGCTGTAACGAGCTTCGTTCATCAGGAATTCCTGATAGCCATCCTTAGGATCCTTGCTGTCCAGCTGGAACTTGCCGGTTTCCTTGGAGGGATCGAAGCGGAACAGGTTCCAGTAACCGCA
>JAZORJ010000206.1:0-4636 GCA_045656525.1 Faecousia sp.
ATGGGCGAAAAGGTAGAACCTCGCCGGGAATATATTGAAACCAATGCAAAATTCGCCACCAATCTGGACTATTAAGGAGATTTTTCTATGTTCTGCGAAAAATTCGTCTTTAATGAAGAGAAAAATGTCTATTTGAAGCGATATGCCTTTGAAAAATATCCCTTGCAGATGGCCAATGTTCTCAAACGCCCGGCAGTTGTGATTTGCCCCGGCGGCGCGTATACCAATTGCACTCCCCGGGAGGCCGATCCTGTGGCTTTTCAGTTTATGGCGGCCGGCTACCATGCCTTCGTGTTGAATTACAGTCTGGGTGCGGATGCGGTATATCCCAATCCCTTGCTGGATTTGTCCCGGGCAATGAAGATGATTCGGGAAAACGCAGAGGACTGGGGCGTAATCGAAGACCAGATCGCTGTTTGCGGCTTCTCTGCCGGCGGTCATTTGTCGGCCAGCTTGGGCGTTTATTGGAACGACCCGGAAATTATGGAGCGTTCCGGCTGTAAAAACGGCGAAAACAAGCCCAATGCGCTGATTTTGGGTTATCCTGTCATTTCTACCTCTTGGATGGAAAATGGCAACCATCTGCCCCGGCTTATTGGCGACAACGACTGGGACAGCACCTATAAAAAGCTGAATTTGCAGACCGGTGTGGGCAAACACACACCCCCCGCATTTATTTTCCATACCGGCCGGGATGCAGGCGTTCCGCCTAAGGACAGCATCTATTTCGCTACGGCTCTGTTGGATGCCGGCGTGCCTTACGAACTGCACATTTTCCCCAATGGCGGCCACGGCCTGTCTTTGGGAACACCTCAGGTATGTTCTCCGGATCGGGTTCCCAGCGGTGGCGATCAGAGCTTTGCCCAGTGGGTGCAGTTGTGCGTAAACTGGCTGGATCGTCTTTTCCAGAATTCTGAGGAGGGTTATGCCCCCCTGCCCCCGAATCCGTATTGTTCGAAATACTGATTTTTTTGGATAATAAAAAAGCAGATATTACTGGAAATATGTTGAAACTAATACAAGTTGATTATTAACGCGCATTATTAAGGAGATATCGAATGTTTTGCGAAAAAATTGTTTTAAATGCGGAAAGAAACGCCTATTTAATGCGGTACACATTTGAAAAAAATGAAGCGATAATGCCCAACGTGGTGAAGCGTCCGGCAGTTGTAGTGTGCCCCGGTGGCGGATATATAAGATGTGTATACCGGGAAGCAGATCCTGTGGCGTTTCAGTTTATGGCTGCCGGGTATCAAGCTTTTGTACTGTATTACAGTGTAGATGAGGATGCAGTATTTCCTAATTCTTTGATGGATTTGTGTGAGGCAATGAAATTAATTCGGGATAACGCAGAAGAATTTGGCGTGATTGAAGACCAAATTGCCGTTTGCGGATTCTCCGCCGGCGGTCATTTGGCAGCCAGCTTGGGAGTTTATTGGAATAACCCTGAAATTATGGAGAAATCCGGCTGCAAAAATGGAGAAAATAAGCCTAATGCATTGATTTTGGGCTATCCGGTGATTTCTACATCCTGGTTGGAGAGTCATGGGCAACTGGCTGCGCTCATTGGCGACAATGATTGGGAAAGCACATATAAAATGCTGAATGTGCAAACTGGTGTCGGCAAACACACGCCGCCGGCATTTTTGTGCCACACAGCCCGAGATGAAGGTGTTCCGGTTAAGGACAGTATTTATTTTGCTACTAGATTACTGGAAGCAGGCGTGCCCTGCGAACTGCATATTTTCCCCAACGGCGGCCACGGAATGTCTTTAGGAACCCCCCAAGTGAATGTTAATGGTGGAGATAAGAGCTTTGCCCAATGGGTAAATTTGGCCATCAACTGGCTGGATCGTCTGTTCCAAAATCCCGAGGAAGGCTATGCTCCTCTGGGCCCAGATCTGTATTGCGCGAAGTATTAAGTTAATCCTCTTGCCTCCCCCTGTGGGGGAGGCAAGGGAAGTGACTACAAAAGGAGGAAATTCTTTTGGCACAACATAAGAAGGATTACAAGCCCGAGGATATCATGTATCCCGATCAGGCGATCGTGGAATCCGAGCTTGTAAAAGAAATGAAAAACAGTTACATCGAGTATGCCATGTCCGTTATCGTCGGCCGTGCCCTGCCCGATGTTCGTGACGGCTTGAAACCGGTTCACCGCCGTATTTTGTACGCAATGTACGAGGATAATCTGACCTCTGACCGTCCTTTCCGTAAGTCTGCGACTTGCGTCGGTGATGTGCTGGGTCGTTACCATCCTCACGGTGACGCGTCCGTTTATGACGCGCTGGTGCGTCTGGCGCAGGATTTCTCTATGCGTTACATGCTGGTGGACGGCCACGGCAACTTCGGCTCCGTGGATGGTGACCCCCCGGCTGCTTACCGTTACACCGAGGCAAGAATGTCTAAAATGGCGAACGAAATGCTCCGGGACATCGAAAAGGACACCGTGGACTGGGATCCCAACTTTGACGAGACCCGGAAAGAGCCCCGTGTTTTGCCCAGCCGCTTCCCCAACCTGTTGGTAAACGGTTCTTCCGGTATTGCTGTCGGTATGGCTACCAATATTCCGCCCCACAACCTGACGGAAGTAATCAACGCCTGCGTCTGCGTGCTGGATGATCCGGAAGCAACTTTGGCGGATTTGATGCAGCACATCACCGGCCCGGATTTCCCCACCAAGGCCATTATCATGGGTCGCAGTGGCATCCGTGCCGCCTACGCCACCGGCAAGGGTCGTCTGACCCTCCGTGCCCGGCATGTTTTCGAGGAATTCGGTCAGGATCGCACCCGGATCATCATCACCGAGCTTCCTTATCAGGTGAACAAGCGGATGCTGATCAAGGCCATGGCCGATCAGGTCAACGACAAGCGTTTGGAAGGTATTTCCGACATCCGTGACGAGTCTGACCGTAACGGTATGCGTATCGTCATCGAGCTGAAACGGGATGCCAATCCCCAGATCGTGCTGAACAAGCTGTTCACCCAGACCAGCTTGCAGACAACCTTCGCCATCAATATGCTGGCGCTGGTGAAGAATCAGAGCCAGCCCAAGGTGCTGTCCCTGCGGGAAATTCTGGACGAATATCTGATTTTCCAAGAGGAGATCATCGTCCGTCGTACCCGTTTCGATCTGAAAAAGGCTCAGGAGCGGGATCATCTGCTGCAAGGTCTGCTGATCGCACAGGATAACATCGACGAGGTTATCAAAATCATCCGTTCTTCTTATGACGATGCCAAGGAAAACCTGATGGCACGCTTTGGACTCTCCGAAGTGCAGGCACAGGCTATTCTGGAAATGCGTTTGAAGGCTCTGCAAGGCCTTGACCGGGAGAAATTGGAGGCCGAGCACAAGGAGCTTCTGGAACGCATTGCCTACTTTGAGCGCGTTCTCAGCGATCCTGAGCTGGTCAAGTCCATCTTGAAGGAAGAACTCATCGCCATCCGGGATAAGTACGGCGACGAGCGGAAAACCGAAATTCAGGATGTGGAAGATGAGATCGACATCGAAGACCTCATCGAGGAAGAAACCTGCGTATTTACCCTGTCCAAGCAGGGCTATATCAAGCGGATGCCCGTGGATACCTACCGCACACAGAGTCGTGGCGGCCGTGGCGTGAACGCCCAGAATTTGAAGGATGAGGACTATGTCAAGAGTCTGAACATCGCTTCCACCCACGATCATATTCTGTTCTTCACCGATAGCGGTCGTGTCCATCACCGCAAGGGCTACCAAGTGCCCGAATCCGGACGGACGGCCCGTGGTACGGCAATTATCAATGTTCTGCCTTTGGAGCAGGGTGAGAGCGTCACCGCAATGGTGGTGACCCGTGAGTTCCACGAGGATGAATTCCTGATGATGGTCACCCGTCAGGGTACGGTGAAGCGGATTCCCTTCATCGCCTTGAAGACCAACCGCAAGGGCGGTATCCGGGCTTTGACGCTGGACGAGGGCGATCACCTGATCAATGTCATCCGCACCAACGGCGACGACAATATCATTTTGGCTACCCGCAACGGTATGGCCATCTGCTTCAACGAAAATGATGTCCGGCCCATGGGCCGTGACGCCATGGGCGTCAAGGGTATCACCTTGGTGGGCGATGACGAAGTCATCGGCGCACAGAAGGCAGAAGATGGCAAGACCCTGCTGACAGTTACCGTTAACGGCTTCGGTAAGCGTACCGAGCTGAGCGAGTACCTGCGTACCGGTCCCAACGGCGAAAAGGTGGCACAGGGCCGTGGCGGCAAGGGCTTGAAGAACTACAACATTACCGCTAAGACCGGTGTGATTGCCGGTTGCTGTCTGGTGGGTGAGAATGACGATGTCATGCTCATCGAAAGCGGCGGTGTGATTATCCGTATTCCTGCCAATACTATCAATGTGTATAAGCGTGATGTGCAGGGCGTTATCGTGATGCGGATCGAGGAGGGCAACCAGGTTGTCAGCGTGGAAGGCGTTGAGAATTTGGAGGAAGAAGCCCAGGAGAACGCAGAATGAAAACCGTGACCTTATACACGGACGGCGCATGTTCCGGTAACCCCGGCCCCGGCGGCTGGGGAGCCATTCTGGAATATAACGGAACAGAAAAAGAGCTGTGCGGCGGCGAGGAGAATACCACCAATAACCGCATGG
>JAZORJ010000207.1:0-4495 GCA_045656525.1 Faecousia sp.
CTATGCTGTCCGCAGAAAATGTAATGCAACTCATCCAAAGCCTCATTTGGCTGCTTGCCGGTGTGGGCGTTTTTATTGTAGGTATGAACTTCATGAGCGACGCGCTGGAAAAAAGTGCAGGCGACGGTATGAAGAAAATGCTTGGCAGGATCAGCAATAACCGTTTTTCCGGTGTGGGCATTGGCGCGGGTGTGACTGCCATTATTCAAAGCTCATCCGCAACATCGGTTATGGTGATCGGCTTGGTCAATGCCGGTGTTATGACCCTTATGCAGGCTACACCGATTATCATGGGTGCCAATATTGGTACTACAATCACCGGTGTCTTGGTTGCGCTGAAAAACGATTACTTTAATATGCTGATGTATCTTTTTGCTTTTGCCGGAGTTATGATGGGATTCTTTAAAAAGGAAAAGATAAAAATTGCCGGTCTTCTGTGCAGCGGACTGGGTCTGATTTTTGTAGGCCTGAATGTCATGAGCAGTGAGCAGGCTTTCGGAAATCCCTTGGTGGAATCCATGTTCCAGAATATCTTCAGCGTCATCGACTTCCCGCTGCTGCTGATTTTGGTTGGTATCATTTTCACAGCGCTGATTCAAAGCTCCTCGGCAGCTACCGGTGTTGTGATCACAATGGTAGGCTCCGGTGTGTTGCCCCTTGACTTGGCACTATTTATCGTCCTGGGTGCGAATATCGGTACTTGCGTTACGGCGCTTCTTGCATCGGTCGGTGCAAACGCAAACTCCAAGCGTGTTGCGTTGATTCACTTTACCTTTAATGTCATTGGCACAGTATTCTTTACTGCAATTGTCTGGATTTTTAAAGCACCGATGATTCATTTGCTTGTGTCGCTTTTCCCCGGAAATGACCCCACATCTTTGCAAATGAGAGTATCTGTTTTTCACGTGATTTTCAATGTGACTACCACGTGTTTGTTATTACCCTTTGTAAAACAGCTTGTGCAGTATTCCTGCCGGATCATTAAGGATAAACAACAAGCAGAAGCAGCGCATACCCTTAAATATATTGATGACCGACTGCTGACGATGCCGCCTGTTGCACTTATGCAGGTAAAAAAGGAAATCGACTATATGCTGTTGCTGGTAGAAGAAAATGTCAGGCTTTCGTTTGCTTCCCTGAATGAAAATCCTAGGGAAAATGCTGATAGGATTGCAGAAAACGAAGAAATCATCGATTTCACCAACGGTGCTTTGACGCAATTCCTTATTCGGTTATCCGCTTGTGTCGATGAGCGCAATGAGCAGTCTATTGGCGCATATTTCCATGTGCTTAATGACCTGGAACGCATCGGCGATCATGCTGAGAACTTCCACGAAATCGGTCAGGAAATGCTTATAAAAAAGCTTTCCTTCTCTGAAACAGCACTTGCAGACATCAAGCAGATGCACAGCACCATAATGCAGATGCTTGTAATCGCCAAGGATGCTTTTGATTCTGAGGACCCAAGCAGACTGCCTGCTTTGGCAGACTTGGAAAACCGAACAGATGAAATGAAGCGTACGTTCAGCGCCAAGCATTTTTCACGGTTGTCCGAGGGAAATTGCAGCTTGGAAGTCAGCCCTTATTACACCTCTACCATCGGCGGACTGGAACGTGTTGCTGACCATATCGTAAATGTGGGTTACAGCATCTGCAATCCTGTGGGTGATGATGAAAACGAATAAGCAAAAGGAGTGTTTTTATGATGTATGCGGCGATTGCTATTTTTGCTGTCACCTATGTGCTGATGCTGGTATTCAGCAAGTACAGACCCTATATTGCCCTTGTCTCGGCACTGGTTTTTGTCGTAACCGGAATGTTGCCGGTAAGCAAAATTTTCGGGGCCATTGATTTTAATGTCCTGCTTATGATTGCAGGCACTATGGGCATTGTTGCCCTGTTTATCGAAAGTAAAATGCCCGAATTGCTTGCGGATTTGATTATGGAAAAGGTGCCAGATGTGAAATGGGCAGCGGTTGCGATGGCTTTGTTTGCCGGCATCATCTCCGCTTTCGTGGACAATGTGGCAACGGTGCTGATGATTGCCCCGGTGGCGCTGGAAATCTGCAAAAAGGTGAAAACCAACCCTGTTCCCTTCAACATCGCCATTGCGGTTTCTTCCAATCTGCAAGGCGCAGCGACGCTGGTGGGCGATACCACCGCCATTATGCTGGGCTCGGCGCTGAATATGAGCTTTATGGACTTCTTCTGGTATCAGGGCAGACCCGGCATGTTCTTTGCAGTGGAATTGGGGGCAGTGCTTTCGGCCATCATCCTGGCTTTCCTGTTCCGCAAAGAAAAGGCGCTGATTCCCAAAACCGGTCAGCGCACCAAGGTTACCGACTATGTTCCCTCCGTATTGCTGTTGGGAACGATTGTTCTGCTGATTTTGGCATCCTTTATCCGCAACAAGCCGGACATCACCAACGGACTGATCTGCTGCGCTTTGCTGGTTATTGGCCTTATTTATAATTTCGCAAAGAAGAAAACTGCGTCTGCCATCCTTTCCCCGTTGAAAGAAATCGACTTTGAAACCATCGGCCTTCTGCTGGGTCTGTTCTTGATGATCGGCGGCATTTCCGAGCAGGGTGTCATCGATGCCGCAGCAAACCTTCTGGCGCAGGCAGGCGGCGGCAATCTGTTCTTCCTTTACACCGTCATTGTTTGGGCATCCGTGCTGATTTCCGCATTCATCGACAATATTCCCTATGTAGCAACCATGATTCCTGTCATTGCCGGCCTGGCAACAGCGCTGGATGTGGATCCGACGGTGCTTTATTTCGGACTTTTGTCCGGTGCGACTCTGGGCGGCAACTGCACACCCATCGGTGCTTCTGCCAACATCACCGGCATCGGTATTCTCCGCAAGGAAGGACACACCGTCAAGAATGGGGATTTCTTTAAAATTGGCATTCCGTTTACACTGGCTGCCATCATTCCCGCATATATCTATCTTTGGCTCGCCTTTGGCGGGTAACACCCGAAAGGAGAATACTACATGCTGATACTTACCGCAGCACAAAACACCCAGCCGGATTATGTGGCTCTGGCGATGGTTCTGGTTCTTGCCGTAATCGTTGTTATTATGGCAATTCGAAAGAAAATATCCATGCGCAACCCTAAGGAGGTTGTGGCTGTCGAACCGGTTCCGGAAGTGGTTATTCCAAAACCCTCTGCACCCGGATCTGCAGGCCAGGTAAAACACCATGGCGTAGAGCCGAAAACAGCAGCAATGCTGATGGCAATCGTAGCAAACAAAATGAACAAACCGCTGAATGAACTGCGTTTCATTTCCATCAAGGAGGTAGAGTAATATGAAATACGAATTGAAACTGAATGGTCGCATCTACGAGGTAGAGGTTGAACTTGCTGAACCCATGCAGATGCCGGAATTCCAATCCTATACACCGGCTCCTGCTGCTCCTGCAACACCGGTCGTCGAAGCCGATCCTACTGTTGCTCCTGCGGCAGCACCTTCTGTTGCAGGCGATGGAGAGTGCGTAGATTCTCCCATGCCCGGTAACATTCTGAAAGTGCATGTAGTCGCCGGTCAGGCAGTAAAAGAGGGTGATGTTCTGGTTGTTTTGGAAGCCATGAAAATGGAAAATGAAATTATGGCTCCCAAGAGCGGTACTGTGACCCAAGTGCTTGTAGAAAAGGGCGCAACCGTAGAAACCGGCGCTCCTCTGGTGTGCATTCGCTAAGGAGGAACCAAATGGAAATCTTGTATCAAAACTTGTTGGCTTTTGTCCGGTATGACCTGATTATGATTGGCATTGGCTGCTTGCTAGTCTATCTGGCAATCGCAAAAGAGATGGAGCCTTCGCTGCTGTTGCCTATGGGCTTTGGTACCATCCTTGTAAACATTCCTTTCTCCGACGCTCTGGTAGGACCTATTCAGGAGCTGTACCATGCAGGTATTGCAAACGAACTATTCCCCTTGCTGCTGTTCATCGGTATCGGCGCTATGATCGACTTTGGCCCGTTGCTGACCAATCCGAAGCTGATGCTTTTTGGCGCAGCTGCACAGTTTGGCATTTTCTTCACCCTGTGCATGGCAAGTATGTTCTTCCCCGATTTCCGGGATTTCTTCTCCATTGCCATCATCGGTGCTGCTGACGGCCCCACCTCTATTGCGGTTGCCAATAAGCTGGGTTCTCAGTATGTAGGCGCTATAACGGTGGCAGCCTATTCCTATATGGCGCTGGTACCGGTGATACAACCGCCGGTGATCAAGCTGCTCACCACCAAGAAAGAGCGCATGATCCGGATGCCCTACGAGCAGAAGTCTGTTTCCAAGAAGACCCGTATTCTCTTCCCCATTATCATCACCGTTGTGGCTTCCGCCATCATCCCCCAGGCAACCGCACTGATCGGCTTTTTGATGTTCGGCAACCTGATCCGGGAATGCGGTGTGCTGGAAAGCCTTTCTTCCACCGCCCAGAATGTGCTGGCAAACCTGATCACCATTTTCTTGGGTATCTCTGTGGCCTTC
>JAZORJ010000208.1:0-9822 GCA_045656525.1 Faecousia sp.
ATTGACAATCCACATAAGTACGCTATAATGTTGGTGAATGCGATTCCGTGACTGCTTTTTGATTATTTGTCGGTAATCCGACAGGCAAGGGGATGGGGTTAATATGAAAAAGCTGATTCACATTCTACTGCTTAAATCCGGCTGGCTTGATGTTTACAACCCCAACAGCGAGGACGGCAGGGCCAGAACCAGCCTGATGCTTACAGTCGTGATCCAGGCGGTGGTCAACGGTTTTTCCTCCGGTGTATTTTATTCCGGTTTGCTTGTAGGCTATGGCATCAGCCTGATCAATATTTCGATTATTTCCATCATTCCTAATATCGCCTGCTTTTTTACGCTGCTGACTCCCTACGTTTTACAGCGGTTTAAGAAGCGCAGAAAGATTCTGACGATAACCCGAATTATCAGCTATGCGATTAATATTCTTGGTATTACGTTTTTGGCGATGGTCGTCCGAAGCGAAAGCGGCCGTGTAGCTGGAATGATTGTGATTTTTCTGGTGTCCAATGTAATTAACTGCCTGTTTAGCGGCGGCTATTCGCCGTGGCATATGCATTACCTGAAGCCGGAAGTCCGAAATTCGTATTTTTCTTCCACAACGATCATCTCTTCGCTGTTTTCTATGGTGCTGATGATGGTAATCAGCCTTGTGGTGGACAGCATTGAAGGGGAACACCAGCTGCAGATGATTACGCTGTTGCGTGTGGTAGCCTTTCTGATTGCGATGCTGGATGTCTATTTTATGCAGAAGCCCAAGGAGCCGGAATACCTGACCAGCGTGGATACTCCTCGTTTGACGGATATTTTCCGAATTCCCTTGAAAAACAAGAAGTTTATGTTGACGGAACTGATTTTTGCGCTGTACTTAGTGACGGGTAATATGGGCGGCTCTGTCGTGTCACCGTGGCTTCTGGAGGAAGTAAATATCAGCTATTTTTTGATGACGGCGGTTAGTGTAACATCAGTTCCGATTATGCTGGTGACTACAAAATTGTGGAACCGGCTGATGCAAAAATGCGGTACATTTAAGACGCTGGCCATTGCGCTCTTTGCCAATTTTCCGGTGTACTTTACTTACGGCATGCTTACCAGTGAGAATTATTGGTGGTTATTCTGGGTGCATTCACTCCTTTCTCAGTTCATTGGATTGCTGCTGGTGTTTCCGACCAATAATCTGATTTATGTGAATCTGCCGGAGACGGATCAGATTTGTTATACTTCGTTCCATTCTATTGTGAGTGTCCTGTTTGTAACAATCAGTATGATGCTTGGTGCAGGTCTGGTTGGTGTTATGGAGGGATGGCACTGGAATTTCCTTGGAAACACCATGACGGCTGCCCCGACGCTGCTACTTATCAAAGCTGTTTTGTGGCCGATGGTGGCAGTATTTATTCTGATGATTCGTAAAAAAGTCGAGCCGGATGAAGTGCGATGAATTTTCCTGCGGGGTCTGAGACTCCGCAGGTTTTTCTTGACGGAATCTGCGCTGCATAGTAAAATGAATGCGTTCGGAAAGGAGGCAGCCCTATGGAACAGAATATATTTTCTCGTTTGCCGGAGGCGCTGCTTCCCTGGTACAGCCGGAACAAACGGGACTTGCCATGGCGGCAGGATAAAGTGCCGTATCACGTCTGGCTGTCTGAGATTATGCTGCAACAGACCCGGGTGGAGGCGGTCAAGTCCTATTATATTCGATTCTTAGCAGCGCTTCCTACCATTGCGGATTTAGCCGGTGGGGATGAGGAGCTGCTTCACAAGCTCTGGGAGGGTCTCGGTTATTACAGCCGGGTACGCAACCTGAAAAAGGCGGCACAGGTCATCGTAGATGTTTACAGTGGCGATTTCCCCAAAACCTACGACGAAATCCGCGCATTGCCCGGTATCGGCCCCTACACCGCCGGTGCAATTGCGTCCATTTGTTACGATCTGCCCACGCCTGCGGTGGATGGAAACGTTTTACGGGTGATTTCCCGTATCTGCAACGAGAATACACCCATTGATTCCCCAGCCTACAAAAAGGACGTGGAGCGTCGTCTGCGGGGGATTTATCCCCAGCGAGCCGGCGATTTCACACAGGCACTGATGGAGCTGGGTGCGACGGTTTGCGGCCCTAATCGTGCGCCGCAATGCGGCGAATGTCCCTGCCGGGATTTTTGACAGGCATTCAAAGAGGGGACAGCGGCGCAACTACCGGTAAAAACGCCGAAAAAAGCCAAAAAACAGGAAGAAAAGACGGTTTTTATTTTATCCTGCGGAGATAGCTATGCCCTGAAAAAGCGGCCGGACACCGGCTTACTGGCCGGACTGTGGGAATTTCCGAACATACCCGGAAAGCTGGACATGGATGCCGGCATGGAGACCGTGAAAGCATGGGGTCTGCGCCCCCGTCAGCCTTTGCGACAGGTAGAGCGTCAGCATATTTTTACCCATATTCGCTGGCAAATGCAGGGGCTTTATCTGGAAGTCGCTGAAAAGACCGGAGATTTTCAATGGTTTACCGGGGATGAGATCCGCCGGCAAGCGGCATTGCCTACCGCATTTCGTCAATTTTGGGAGGAGATCGACTGTGTTTGATTATCATATGCACTCCATCGTTTCCTACGATGGTCACAACACGCCGCTGGAAATGGCCCGGGCGGCTGTAAATGCCGGCTTGCAGGAAATCTGCTTCACCGACCATTTGGACTATCAGCACGGCGTTCCCAGAGAGAAGATCACGTTTACACCGGAAGCCTACCGCAGCGCATACGATGGTTTGCATGTACCCGGTTTGACGATTCGTCATGGCGCAGAGGTGGGGCTGACTCCTTGGAATGTAGAGGAAATACACGGAGATATTGAACAGTATCCCTACGATTTCGTGCTGGGCTCCGTCCATTTTATTGATGACGAGGATGTGTACTACCCTGAATTCTGGGTGGGTCGGGACTTTTTGGCCACAGAGCGGCGATATTTTGAGGAAATTCTGGCCTGCGTGCAGCTGCACGACGATTTTGATGTTTTGGGGCACCTGACCTATATCAGCAAGGTCAAAGGCCATCCCAGCCCTCGGATCATTCCCGTGGAAGACCACAAAGAGGTCATCGCTGAGATTATGAAGACCTTGATCGCCAAAGGCAAAGGTATGGAAATCAACACCAGCGGCGTGGATCGCTGCGGCGATTTTCTGCCGGGCATGCCTTATTTAAAGCTCTTTAAGGATCTGGGCGGCCAAATCATCACCGTGGGCTCGGATGCCCACACATCGGACAGGGTGGGACAATATGTGTCCGATGCCTGTGCCATCGCCCGTGATATTTTCAGTCATGTATGCACATTCCAAAACCGGGAACCAATCTTTCACAAACTCTAAAAAATTCGTTGTATCCCAATCCGGACTGTGCTATAATGACGGTAACTTACATTTTTCGAGGATAAACCATGAACATACAAGATCTTTTTATCAATGGGGTGGATCTGCATAAGCTGCTGGGAACTGCCAGCGGTGATGCGGCTTTGCTGTATTTGTATATCCGCAGCGGCAACGATCCCCAGTCCGCTTGCGCAGAACTGCATTTTACCCCCGCCCGCTATTCCTGCGCCGCTGCTACGCTGCGGCAGCTGGGACTGTGGCCGGAGGAGAATCGCAGCATTATCATTCCCGGTGAGCGCCCCCAATATTCTGAAAAAGATGTACTGGATGCCATGGATCACGAGGATTCCTTCCGCCTGCTGCGGGGAGAAGTCCAGCGGCTGCTGGGTCGGAATCTGAATACGGAGGATTTAAAAATCCTGCTTGGATTTGTAAACTATCTGGGACTTCCCTTTGAGGTAGTCTCCGTGCTGGTGTCTTTCTGTAAGGATCGGGCCCGGCAAAGGGGCAATCTTCGTGCGCCCAGTCTGCGGACCATCGAAAAAGAGGCATACCGCTGGGCGGAGCAGGGAATCGATACGCTGGAAAATGCCGCGGCCTATATTCAGACACAAAATGACCGCAATGCCAAGCTGTACGGCCTTATGGAGCTGTTACAGATTCGGGGTCGGAGTTTGACGGCGGCAGAGGAGCGGTTTGCCAATGCATGGCTGGAAATGGGACATTCCCGGGAGCTGATTGCCATGGCCTACGAGCGCACCTGCCTGAATACCGGCGGACTGAACTGGAATTATATGAACAAAATTCTCACCCGGTGGCATGAGGCCGGGTTCAAGACGGCGGAGGATATCCGCAAAGGCGACCGCAAGGGTGCCGAAAAGACTGCCCCTCGTCAGTTGGACGAGGATGACCGTGCAGCCATCGCCAGAATGTTACAGGAGGTGTAAGTCGTGGCATACAGCAAAGAAGTGGTAATCCGAGCCAGAGAGCGTCTGGCCGGTATGAAGGCAGATAAGGAATCCCTGATGCAGCAGCGTTTGGCAGAGGCCTATCAGCAGCTGCCCCGGCTGCGGGAAATTGACCGCTTGCTGCGGCAGACCATGGCCGCAACCATTCAGGCCGCTTTTGTCAAGGGCGAAGACGCCCACGCCGCCATGGAGCGGGTGAAGCAGGAAAATCTGCGTTTGCAGCAGGAACGGAAGGGTCTGATCGAGGCCAATTTCCCCGTGGATTGGCTGGACGAAAGCCCTGTGTGCAGTCATTGCGGCGGCTCCGGCTATATTGGCAGTACCATGTGCCGGTGCTTGGCCGACCTGTGTCTGGACGAGCAGAAAAAGGAGCTGACCCTGCTGGCAGGAAGCGATGCTTCCTTCGACCAGTTCCGCTTGGAATACTATCCCAACGCCGTAGATTCGGCCCTGAATGTCAATATTCGCACCCTGATGGCCAAAACCTATGATGTCTGCCGCCAGTACGCCCTGAATTTTGACACAAATTCCGGAAACCTGTTGTTCTGTGGCGACACCGGACTGGGCAAAACCTTCCTGTCCGCCTGCATTGCCAAGGAAGTGGCAGGCAAGGGCTTTTCTGTCGGCTATGAAAGCGCTGTCCACCTGTTTACCAACATGGAGCGGGCGAAGTTCAATAACGACGAGGATGCCCGGGAGAAGGTGCAGAAGTATACCGACTGCGACCTGCTGATTATCGACGATCTGGGTACGGAAATCGTGAGCCAGTTTACCCTAACCGCCCTGTATACCCTGATCAATGACCGGGTTTTGTGCGGCAAGCCCACCATCATTTCCACCAATCTGACTACGGACGGCATCGCCCGTCGCTATAATCCCCAAATCGCATCCCGTCTCAGAGGTAATTTCAGACGGGTGACCTTCCTAGGGGAGGATATTCGGCTGAAAAAGCTGTAATCAGGAGAAACAAATGGCTAATGAATTTTACGCTCTGATGAGCCGTATGCGCAACATCACCCGTTGGAGTCTGATGCGCAATACATTTTCGGAAAATATTCAGGAACATAGCCATCAGGTGGCTATGTTCGCCCATGCGCTGGCGTTGATTCGTCGGGAGGTTTTGCACCTTGACGGTCCGAACCCGGATCAATGTGCCGTGGCCGCCCTGTATCATGATGCGACAGAGACCCTCACCGGGGATATGCCCACGCCAATTAAATACTATAATCCCGAGATTCGCACTGCTTATAAGCAGGTGGAGCGTGTGGCAGGGGAGCGGCTGATCCAAATGCTTCCGGAGCAATTGCAGGAGCATTATGCGCCCATTATTCAGGAAAGCGACAATCAAATTGCGCAGATCGTCAAGGCCGCGGATAAACTTTCTGCGTATATCAAATGTATCGAGGAACAAAAGGCGGGTAATTCCGAGTTCGAGTCTGCCGCCAAGCAGACCATGGACTCCATGAAAGCCATGGAATGCCCGGAGCTAAACTGGTTTATTGCAGAATGCCTGCCGGCATTTTTGTTGAATCTTGACCAGCTGTAATGCTTGACGGGTCGCAGGAAATGTGATACCATAACATCTGTTCCGCCGGTATGGTGAAATCGGTAGACACAAGGGACTTAAAATCCCTCGGAGTAAAATCCGTACCGGTCCGAGTCGGGTTACCGACACCAAAAAAGAGGAGCCTTTCCGCCTCCTCTTTTTTGGTGCCGCGGACTCGAACCAATTTAGATGCAACAGTCCGGTGGACGGTTGCTTGCCGGGTTCCACCCCGGCAACACAATAATTTTCGCCTTCGGCGAAAATGCAAATCGAGTCCGGTTACCGGTCGTTTTCGCCTCCGGCGAAAATGCAAATCGAGTCCGATACAGCAGATTTCCCGGGCGGTAGGTTGCCGCCCCTATATTGCAGGTTATACTATGGCACAAATTATTTCTTGCGCCGGGCCCGGGATAATGCTATAATCATCCCAAGAGGTGTTTAGTATGAGTAAAAAGATTCAAAAGGAAAGCTTGAATGTGTTATTGACTGTTCTTGCGTCAGTGCTGTCGGCGGTCACATTGCATGTTTTCGTCTACAAAAATAAATTCGCCCCCAGTGGCGTCGATGGCATCGCAACCATGGTGCAGGAGCTGACGAGCCTTAATGCAGGTATCGTTTCTCTGCTCATTAATATTCCGCTGTTGGTGATCGCTTGGAGATTTTTGAGCAAAAAGTATGTGATTTATACGCTGCTGTTTACATTTTTGTCCTCCGGGTTTATCCTGCTGCTGGATTATATCAACTTTCCGCAGTATGAGGCCATGTACGAGAAGGTTGTAGCGGCGGTATTTTCCGGATTGCTGCTGGGCATCCGAACTGGAATTCTGATGCGCATGGGTGCATCTTCCGGAGGCGTGGACATCATTGCCGCTATTTTTCAGAAGAAAAACAGCTATATCAAAATTGAGCAGATCGTCAGTGCCCTTTGCTATGTGATCATCGGCCTTTCCTATTTCGTTTACCGGGATCTTGGTGCCGTACTTCTTGCCGTTATTCAGATGTTTGCCTTGGAAAAAGGCATTGCACTTTTGCTCAGCGACCACAGAGATGCGGTTGCCTTCCATATCATCACCAAAGAGCCGGAGAAGATCAAGGAAGATATTATTTACAGTTTGAAACACGGTGCAACCGTGATGGAGAGCAAGGGTCTGTATACGGACGCAGAGTCCTATTTGATTATTTCCATCGTCAACAAACGGCAGATTCCGGAGTTCCTTTCCATCGTGAAAAAGCATAAGGATACCTTTATGTATTATTCCGACATCAACGGTGTTTCCGGTAATTTCCGATGGAAAAAGGATGATATCGTAAAATAAGTATAAAACGAGGAGGCTGGACAGCTTCCTCGTTTTACTGTATACATTTCTATGCCAAATTTGCAAAATATTCGCATAACTCTGCCCATTGGTTGACAAGAAAATTGGCCTATGTTATAGTTTTTACAGCGAATTCCCGTTAATCTACTAACAGAAAGGGAGAATTTATTGTGTATCAAATTGAAGCAAGACCTTTGGGCGATTTCGATATTGCCGTTTGCGGCGGCGGTGTTTCCGGCGTTTTTGCAGCTGTGACTGCGGCCAGACAGGGCGCAAAGGTAGTCCTGATCGAGAGCGCAGGCGCTCTGGGTGGCACTATGACAGAAAGCTTTATGGGCAACCTGATCGATGCCGACGGCAGAGGCAGCTTGATTCAGGAGATGCGTGATTTCCTGGAAGCGCACGATATGACCTGTATCAATCAGGGCGAGAGACTGGACAAAAACGGAAAGATCATTACCGGCAACCTGCTGAACGAAGAGGGCGTTAAGTATTTTATGGACAAGATCTGCGCCGAAGCCGGTGTCAAGGTTCTGTTCTTCAGCCGCGTATGCCATGTTGACCATACCGACGGACATATCAATTCCATTCTGGTCTGCACAGAATGCGGCAATTACAGCGTAACTGCCAAGGTGTATATTGATGCTACCGGTAACGGCTCTGTGGCTGCTCTGACAGGCTGTGAGTGGGAATGCGGCGAGCCGGAAAGCGGCCGTCCCAGCCCCGTAAGCATGGAGGCCGTGGCGGTTGGCTTCCCCGAGGATTTCAACGGCACCGACGACGAAAAGGACAAGACCATCTACGCCAATATGTTGGCAGAGCATGGCATTCAGCTTTCCGCGCAGCAGGGCTGCATCAAGAAAAGACCCTCTCTGAGAAGCTGGGGCATGGGTATGACCATGGGTTACGATGTTATGCCGGATAACATCGAGTCCCTTTCTAAGGCTATCTACACCCTGAGAAAAGAGAATTTCGAAGTTGTCCACGCCCACAGAAGAATCCCGACTTTTGAAAATGTCCGTCTGATTGCTACCACGCCCCACATCGGTGTGCGGGAAGGTCGCAGAATTTTCGGCGAGTACCGCCTGAGCAATGATGACATTCTGGCAGGCAGACGCTTTGAGGATGCGGTTTGTCTCGTTACCTTCCATGTGGATGTCCACAAGCTCCACGCCGATGATACCATCGAGCAGACCCGTGGCTATCAGATGAAGCCCTTCCACATTCCTTACCGCTGTCTGGTTCCCCTGGGATCTGACAATCTGCTGCTGGCCGGCCGGTGCATTTCCGGTGATTTCTATCCCTTCTCCTCTTACCGGGTAATCGGCAACATGGCAGGCGTTGGAGAGGCCGCAGGCTATGCCGCTTCCATCTGCGCCCGGGACGGCATCAAGCCCAAAGAGGTAGACGGCAAGGAAGTCAGCAACTTCATGAAGCCCTATCTGGACGAAGAGTACATCAACACCTTCCACAGCTACTATTGATAAAAAGTAAGACACTGTTATCCCTGTATTGGGGATAACAGTGTCTTTTTATGTACCGGCGGGGTGTTCCTTCCCCGCCTTTTTTCGCATCACACTTTTGGCCAACAGCGACACACTTGACGAAAAAATGTACCGTTTTTCTCTGTCGTCACAGTCTGAAAGTCGGCTTTCTTCGTCCACTTTCAGTATAACCGCCAAAAAGCTTTTTATGCAAAATTATTTATCCAGATGCACATTCAGATGGGGATAGGTCATCTCAATGCCTTCCTGAGCAAAAACTTCGGAAATGCGACGGTTAATCTTGTGATATACATCCCAGTAATCATCCGTCTTTACCCACACACGGACAGCATAGCTGATTGCACTGTCGCCGTAGCCGGTCAATGTGGCAAAAGGTGCGGGATCTGCAAGCACCCGATCGTCCTGCGCGGCTTCCAGCAAAGCCGCAACCACCTTATCGGGAGAAGCGTCATAAGAGGCGGTGATGTTTACATCCACCCGGCGTGTGCCGGTGACGGTGTAATTGACGATCTCGGCGGCCACCACCGCGCTGTTGGGAATGGAAACCAACTTGTTATCCGGAGTGGTCAGGCGTGTGTAGGCGATACCAACTTCCTGCACGGAGCCGGATTGACCGGCAATCTCTACATAGTCACCGGAGCTGAAAGGATGGGTATACAGCAGCGTAAATCCGCCGATGACATTTGCAAGCATATTCTGCAAAGCCAGAGATACAGCCAAAGTGGCGACACTGGCCAAAGCCACGATGCCAGTGACATCGATACCCAAAGACGATGCCAGCATCAAACCCAGCAGGATGTAAAGTACGGTTTTTGCCAGAGTCTTAATCAAGCCGTGGGCGGCTTTTTCCAGCTTGGATTTCTCCAAAAGCTTTGTCAGCAGGCGCATCACAATGCGGATCAGCAGGCAGCCGACGACGGCAATAATCAGAAATTTGAAGGCGATGGTTGCCAAGTTTAAGCCCTGATCGGTAACCCAACCTACAAATTCATTCCAAGTCATGTTATTGACCTCCTTCAAAAGAATACAATCATTATACCATGATTTGCTTCAAAAACAAGATAGTTCGGATATTTATGGATTTTTCTCTTTCTTATTGCGCAAATACCTGCTATAATAAGAAAAGTTATAGGAG
>JAZORJ010000209.1:0-3294 GCA_045656525.1 Faecousia sp.
CGGTTTTTAGGTTGACCAGACCGTCATAATCGTTGTAAATATCGAAAAGCCGGTGATATTCCAGTAGATTATCATGGATTTTCTTTGCCTCAGCGGTGAAAGCTTCTTGATTTTTCGCTTGTCCGACGATGGTTGTCACGGTATCAAAAACATCCAGATAGGTAGCGTTATAGGACTGTTGATTGGGAAAAAGGGCACATCCGGGAAGGAAAAGCAGCACAAGAAAAAGGGCGAATATGCGTTTCATAGGGATGCCTCCTTTCGGTTCTTGCGGATGGCATACAGTGCCCGGAGCGTTCCGGTGCATGCCGAGCCGGTCAACAGGCCGGTGAAGATCGCCACGCCCAAAAGATAGGGAAGGTATGCAGCAACATAGACCGAGCGCATGAGCAACATGGCGATAAGGATCTGGCCGATATTATGAAATGCTGCGCCTAGGATGCTTACGCCATAAATTGACAATTTCTTTATGTGCCGGGCGGCAGACATTACTGCCATGGCCAACAATCCACCAGTGACAGAGAACAAAAATCCGGTAATGCCGCCTCCAAATGCCGCGCCCAAGGTGCAGCGAAGCACCAAAACGGTAAAGGCGTATTTCGGTCCCAGCAGATATAGAGCAATCAGGGTTACGATATTGGCAAGCCCCAGCTTGATACCCGGCAGGGGAATCAATAGGTGTAACGGGATCAGTCGTTCTACATAGGAAAGCGCCAACGCCAGACAGATAAGGATGGCGCATACTGTGAGCTGTTGCGTTTTCTTCATGATGCTCACCCCACTACCAGATCCACGCCGCCGGAGCCGACGATGCGGATCTCTACCCGGTTAGGCAGACATACAATGCTTGCCCCCGGTGCGCTGATCCAGCCGGTATGGACGCAATCGTTGCCGGGACAGTCGGCTTCAACGATACCAACCTTACCATTATGGATCTGGATCACATTTTCATAGTCTCCCGGAATGGTCAGGGTTGTATTTTCTGCCAGAGATACTTCCTGCACCAGTTGACCCTTTTGGAACATTTGTACCGTTGCATTCTCGTTTGCATGCGCAGGAAGCAGGAAGGGAATGGCAACCACAACCCCAATCAGAATGATTGCGGCAATGACCAACAGATCAAATTTTTGAAAATTGAGTTTTTCGAATGCCATACTTTACTCCAAATTTTTCGGTTGACTCTATCATAATGGATTTACTGAATTCTGTAAAGTGCTAATTTTGGAATATTCAAACAAAATATATCGATAAACCTATACTTTATTACTAAAAAAGGGGGGAAATACAAAACTTTTACTGGACAAAACTGCCATAAAAGGTTATGATATACTCAAACAAATTTCGTTTCGAGGTGAAGACAATGGCATTTACATTCTTTGGCGGCATCCATCCCAAGGAGCATAAATGGTATGCCGAGCATATATCGGTTCAAGCGTTCCCGGCGCCGGATATTTTGGTGGTTCCCATGTCCCAGCACATTGGCGCACCCTGTACGCCTTTGGTCAAGAAAGGGGATACCGTAACGGTTGGCCAGCGTATTGGCGATGGGGAAGGACTGTGTGTTCCTGTCCATTCTCCCGTATCCGGTACGGTTAAGGCAGTGGAGATGCGTCCCCATGCCGGCGGCACCATGGTACTTAGCGCGGTGATCCAAAATGACCACAAGGATACCCTGTGTGAGGATATCCAGCCCCGCACGGAGGAGCAGGTGAAGAATTTGACTCCGGGGCAGTTACTGGAAATCATCCGCAATGCCGGTATTGTGGGTATGGGCGGTGCGGCATTCCCCACAAATGTGAAGCTGTCCTCCGGTTTGGGCAAGGTGGACACCGTGATCGTCAATGTTTCCGAATGCGAGCCCTACATAGTGGCGGATGACCGCCTGTGTCAGGAATATCCGGAGCAGATGTTGGCCGGTTTGCGGATTGTTATGCAGCTTTTGCAGCTGGACAAAGCCGTCGTGGCTATGGAGAACAATAAAAAAGTGGCAGCGAAAACTCTGGAAAAGCATTTGCAGGGTCAAGATGCCATTAGATTGCAGCTGCTGCCCGCAAAGTATCCGCAGGGTGCGGAAAAGCAGCTGATCCAAGCGATTACCGGTCGGCAGATTCCTCCCGGTGGCTTGCCGGCAGCTGTGGGCTGCGCAGTATTTAACGCAGCTACCTGTAAGGCGATCTACGATGCCGTGTATGAAGGCCGTCCTTTGACACACCGTATCGTTACCGTTTCCGGTGATATCGTCATGGAGCCGAAAAACCTGATGACTCCCATCGGTACATCGTTCAACGATCTGCTGGATGCAGTGGGTCATAGCGAAAATCCCTACAAAGTGCTGTCCGGCGGCCCCATGATGGGCGTTGCACAGTTTGATTTGAGCGTTCCTGTCACCAAGGGAACCAACGCAGTTACCATCTTGGGAATCAAGAACCGTGTGGCGGTCTCGGATCCCCATTGTATCCGCTGTGGAAAGTGTATGGATGCGTGCCCCATGCGTCTGATGCCGCGGATGCTTTATCAGGCAGAGCGGTCTGCGGGTGTGGAAGAACTGCAAAAGCTGAACATTATGGACTGCATTGAATGTGGCTGCTGTGCATATACCTGCCCGGCTACCATTCCGTTGGTTCAGTCCATGCGTACCGCCAAACAGCGTGTGCGGGATCAAAAGTAAGGAGGATTGGCCATGGCAGCAATGAAATATTTCTATGAATTGACCGTGTCCAGCTCTCCCCATGCCCACGGTAATCTCACGACCCAGAAGATCATGAGAGATGTGCTGATTGCGCTGCTTCCGGCGCTGATCGGCAGCGTCTATTTCTTTGGTCCCCGGGCATTATTGGTAACGGCGGTTTCGGCCGCAGCTTGCGGCTTCTTTGAATGGCTTTATCGGAAGCTGCTGCACCTTGACTCCACGGTTTACGACCTTTCTGCGGTGGTCACCGGTGTTTTGCTGGCGTTTGTGTGTCCGGTAACCATCCCGCTGTGGTGTCTGATCATCGGCGACTTCTTTGCCATTATTGTGGTCAAGCAGTTGTTCGGCGGTATCGGCAAAAACTTTATGAACCCGGCATTGGCCGCCCGTGCATTTATGTTCAGCTGGCCGGTGCTCATGTCTTCCGGTTTCCAAAATGCCCAGTGGGTGGATGCGGTGACGGAAGCGACTCCTTTGGCAGCGATGCATCAGGGTCAGATGCCGGCAGATTCCTTGCTTGCCATGTTTATGGGCAATGTGGGCGGCTGCGTGGGCGAGACCTCTGCACTGCTGCTGCTCATCGGCGGTGTGTATCTGCTGCTGCG
>JAZORJ010000210.1:0-6604 GCA_045656525.1 Faecousia sp.
CTCCGTTTCCGTGATCACCTCATACTGCTTGTCGGGATGCTTCGCCATGTCCATAAACGGTGCTTCCCGGTATCCGACTGTATCGTCGTTCTCCGCAGGCAGGGACTGGGCTTTCCCCAGCTCGTTTGCCTTGGCATAGAAGGTCATCTTTTCATCCTCAAAGACCATGACCCACAGGGCATCCGTAAGGTTTTTATCCTCGGAATTTATGACCAGATCCCAAGCATAGCCCGTAGTGGACTCACCCTCGTTGCGGATGTAAAAGGTGTAGTAAAAGCATCCGGCATCCCGGTATTCCCGGGGTGCTTCCTGCTCCTCACCGGTGGGATTTTTCCACACGGTGTTGTCATAGATCTCATCCGGGATTTGGACAATGGAAATACAGGGAACATCCACTGCCGGCTGACCGAACAGGTTGCCGCCGGATGTCCGGAAGGTAACTTCCTCGCTTAGAGAGTAGCCCTCGCGGAACATGCGCTGACTCATATTGATGGTAAATAAGCCACGCACCTGCGTCACGATTGACAGCAATGTCAATGCCAACGCCAGCAGGCCCAGCGCGCCAAGCAATACCCATAAGCCGCGCCCGGAGAAAAACCACAGGAAGCCGAATCGCGGTCTGTCGAAATACAAACCGATGCCCGATGCCGTGAGCTCGAATTCCTTTTTACTCTTGATGCCGCGCTCACGCATCTCCTGACGCAGCTTTTTGCGTCCTTCCTCGATTTCCTGAACCTGTTCGCGGGTCAATCTCTGACCGCCCCGCTTTTTCCAAGTGAGCCTATCTGCATTTGCCCTTGCAGTAGGTTTCTTTTCTTTATTATCCATTTTGCTGTTCTCTCATCAGACTGTCACGAATCAGCTCGTTCTCGTCAACCTCGCTGCCGGTAATGGTACCGCTGGAAGCGATAACACCGGACGCTTGCAGCCATGCCAGCGTATCATGGGTATTTGCCTCGCCGCCCCAGAGGGTGAAGCCCTCGGTGCGGAGCTGATTCATGGCGTTTGCGGTTTCCTGCTTCAAGTAAAGCTCCGGAGCCAAACGCAAATCACGGAATCCCAGCTCTTTGATCCGCTCCACGGGCAACCGCTGGGGATCGTAGCCGTCAAGGATCAGGCGGATGCCGTTTCGCAGATAACGATCCAGTACCTCCTGTGTGCTCTTGTTGGCATTTTCAACCAAATCCGCAGGGACGGTAAAGAGCAGCTTTTCCTTCTGGATTTCCTGATCCGCAAACAGTTGATTCAGCCGTTTCAGCTGACTGCTTTGCAGGAAGAAATCCGGAATCATGTTCAGCACGACGCCGGCAAGACTCAGCTTGCAGTTTTCCATACGCACCACGGCATCCGCCGCCTCGTATGCCAAATACATGGCCACTTCCGACACCAAATCAGTACGCCGCAGCATGGCGGCAATATCCTGTGTGCCCTCCGTTTCCCCCGGCTGATTTGCAATGCCGCCGAACCAAGGGGTGGCCTCGTAATAAGTAACTTTATTCTTGGACTCTGCCACCATGGGTCGGTAACGAAGTCCCAAGGGACGGTCCGGTCTCTTGATCACCAGAGGAATGGTCTGGGGCAGGGTCAAGGTGTAGTGGATATATTTTTGGTAAACCTCCCGGCATTTTTCCTTTGCAGCTTCCAGCACATCGATGATTGCCGGATCCCAAGCCTTGCCGGCTTGGGTTTTCAGCACCGCATAGGCATCTTCAAAGGGGGTTTCCGATTCTGTTTCCGCGCACAGTCTGTCCAGCTCCTTGGCAAGACCCACAACATGGGCAATGGGACTGATTTGTTTGCCCTTTCTGCCTTCCGGATAGCCGCTGCCGTCCCAGCGTTCCATGTGCTGCTGGCAGGTTTCCCGCTGCATCAGCCACGGAATGTTTTTGGTCGGCTGCTCGATCAGTCTGCCATGCCGCTTTTCCTTGGCATGAATACTGCGCATTTGCAGTGTGGCTACCAAGAGTCTGCCGTCGGAGGTGTACTTGCGGTATACCGCCTTTTCCTCGTCCGTAAAGTCAGACTGTAAAATCTGATATTCCGGTGGAACCATCGCCTTGCCCAGCTGGTGATACATACCGCATTTGTAGGCAAGATCCGCGTATTTACCGGTCATCCGTTCCTCACCCTCGGCAGTGTCCCGGCCATAGCCCATGGCGCAGGCCTGAACAAACAGTTCCCGGGTGTACGCCGCTACACGGACGGACTGCTGTCGAATGACAGGTGCCAACCCCCGGAACGCATCATCCCAGGTGTTATATTCCATTCTTTTCCACGCTAGTTCATTCACGGTGCAACATCCTTTCCCACCGGAGTTATTTTCCTTTTTCCCATAGGGGGAATTTATTCGTCATCGTCCTCGATATCGTACTCCACCAAGGGAGTGGTATCTTTGCGATTTTTGGCTTTTGCCACAATATAGGTCACAATCAGCACAATGAAGACAATATTCAGCGCCAGACTGACCCAGAACATTACCGGCCAAACCTTGTGGTTGGGGTAATCGCACCGCTGACCCACCTCGTTGGGAATGGTCGGTGCGGGCAATGTCTCTTCCGGTGTATCGTCATCCTTCTGCGCCAAATACCGCTGCACAGCGGACACTGCATCCACAAGGCGCTGTGCCGCCGCATCCACCTTGGCCTGATCACCGCAATTAAGCAGTTCCATTGCCTCTGTGAGGGCACTGCCCAGCTCTGCCCACAATGCGCCACCTGCCTCATCGACCAGCAGTGCCTTGCCCGCGTCAATGGCGGCGGTCAAGATCATGTAGTCCATTTTTACCAGTGCGGCAATGGCCTCTTTCAGCCCTGCGGCAGCCTTATCGATGGTCTTTTGATTCTTGGATTTGAGCGCATTCTGCGCAGTTTTCAGCGCAGTCTGCAAATTCTCCCAAGACTCGGCAGTGTACTTTCCCTGCTCCAAACCCTCTGCAATGGCAATTTGATTTTTCAACTCGCCCAGCTCCATGGGTGTGGTGGGCGCGGGGTTTGTGGGGGTGGTGGCAGGGGTATTCTCCTTGATGGAGATCTGATACTCCAAGGGCTTGGGAGTTACGGTTACGATGGCATCCCCCTGGCTGACAGAGGTCTTGTAATTCACCGTCACCTTACAGGTGTCTCCGGGATCGCCCACAACCTTCACCAAAATGTGAAACACTGCCTTGGATACCACACTGCTGGCGGTATAGTAAGGATGGTTGTTCGTACAGTCACCGCCCAATGCACGGGGCAGATCCGTATCGTCGAAGCTGAGGGACTTGATCATGCCCTTGTTGGAGTATGTGATGGACTCCACTTCAAAGCCCCAAATATTCTCCAATGTCACATCCAGTGTAACAACAGAACCGGATTTCACCGAGAACTTCGTTGCCGCTTCGGCGTTCACAGGTGCCATATGCAGAAGCAGCACCAGCGCAACCAAACATACCAGAGCTTTTTTCATAAATTTCATTGATTATTTTTCCTCGCTTTCAAATCCCTTTTACTTCAAAAGGCTCTTGTAGTTATCGCCTTGGCACTTACGCTTGATCATAACATCGTCGGAAATGTCACACTTGCCATCCCGGTTCATGTCTGTTGCCAGCAGTGCCCAATCTGTCAGTACAATGGTCTTCTGTACATGGCGTTTGATGTAAACGGAGTCAGAAATATCATTTCTGCCATCGGAATTCACATCGCCCAGCAGCACCACCGTATACTCGGTTTTAGCCACTGTGGAAGAGGTATTGTTGGATGCAACAAAGGTCACCTTTGCGCCGTTCACGACATAATACTTGCCGTCACGCAGGATCACGCCCTTGCGGTCGGCGGTGGATTCGGCGAACTCCGCCTTCACCCGTGTTGCATTGATTGCGCCGTGTACCACCTGCATATTGAACTGCTCTACGGTGATGCCCTGCTCAGCTGTGTCCAGATAAATGATCTTGTTGACCGTATCCAGCTTGCTGCCGAGAATCACGCTGCCATCCACATTGATTTGGATGTTGCCTTCATCCAGACTGGGATTGTTGTTAAACAGCTCTACCTGCAACTTGGTATCCAGCATGAAGGGCGTTCCCATAACGGACACGAACCCGGCATCCTGAACCACGCTGCTGAAATCATACACACCGTAGGCGCCCTTTACCTCGAAGGTGCTTACCTTCTGGGAAGTACCCACGACCTGCATCCGCTGCAAGCGATTGGAAATGTGGGCCAGCAGGATATGGTTGGCAGTCAGCTTTTTCTGCAAGGCAATGGCCAATGCGCTGTCCACGCCCAAGCTTTCCACTACGGCTCCCATGTCCGTATCTCTGCGGATACTGCCGATGGCATCAAAGAGCTGCTGTACGGTGCTGTTGCCAATCACCAGCTTCAAAGCAGATGCATTTTCGGTTTCAAACCATGTTTCCAGTGCGGTGATAATTTGGGTTTTGTCCTCCCGGTTGTATGCCAGTACCGCACACAGAACTACGGCATAATCCACATTTTGTCCGGCCTTGAAAACGATGTTCATTTCGCCGGAACCGGATACTGTGATTTGATCCTGTTCAATCAGGAAACGGTCGACGTCAACACTGGTCTGGGTATCCATAACCACGGCCAACGCGTTCAGCAGCTTCTGCACCCCAAGCTTTTCCTCGGCAGTGCCGCCCAAATAAACGGACAGGCTCTGCGCCTTTTCTGTCTCGGCAGGGGCGAAGATGCCATTGAGTACATCTTCCTGCATATCATGCTCCAAGGCAAAGCTCCAACCGTTGGCGCTCAGGGAATAGGCAGCCAATGCTTTTCCGTCCGCAGCGGCCTGTGCCATAGCCTTGTAATTGGTGAGATCTGCGAAAATTGCGTTCAGGAATTTGTTAAAACCCTGATAGTTCACAGAATCCGGGAAAATATAGTCGCCGGGGCGGCCGCCTTCTTCCAGAATTTGTACCAAATTCTGTACATTCAGGCCGTAAATTACTTGGTCGTCCAGTTTGAGGGCTGACGAGGTGTAATAATGGAACAGCAGATCCATCGTCAGCGCGGCAGCCATATCTTCCAGAGAGGTTGTGCTGTCCAGCAGCAGTGCAGAATTCAAATAGATCTGAATATCCGCGCCGCTGTACTGCACTGTGTACATCCCGTTGGCTCGGCAATCTTTTACTGTTTCGGCCACAGAACCGGTAATTCTGCCGGAATTACCAATGGTGCTGTCCACCAAAACAATGCCGTCGCCGGAAACGCTGCCGTAGATCGTCTTTCCGTTCATGTCGATGACGACCTTTTTATCGCTGGAAATATTGCCTGTAATGTGATCCAGCAAAATGATGACCGCGCCGTCATGGATTTGCTCCAGCTGGGCCAAAAGGTCTGCTGCATATACAACCTTCTCGCCCTCAGGCATTTCGCTGTCGATCACCAATGCTTGGTATTGGTTGTCCACATTTTTCAGCTGCACGCCAAACTTGGCAGTCAGATAGCCGCCATTTTCAGCAATCATGCCCCGAAGTGCCTCCGGCAAAGCCAAGCTGTCCAGAAGAATATCTGCTTCCATCTTTGCGTCGGTGGTGTAGAGATTTCCTTCTGCATGGCTGTTGGAATACTCCACATTTTCATTCAGGAAGCGGAAAATATTCTGCAATCTTTTCAGCGTATTCTGTGCTGCGGACAACTCCATCTCCTGCCCATTTCCGTGGGCGGTGTTTTCCAGAGTCTCTGTGGTAATGGTGTCATCCTCCAACAGAGGCTCCACCAGCTCGTACAGATATTCCACGCACAAGCCGTAATCCAGATTGTTCAGATCGCTCAGCTGTGCATTGTCAGACAGCAGCATGGCCGTAAGGAACTTCTGATAGGATTTCTCCGTAAGGGTCAGTACCAAATTGGCGCTGCCGCCTGTCAGATGAATATCCAAATGGTTGGTCAACTGGGTAAGGCCAAGTTTGGTCTCGGCCAGTTTCTCTGCATTTGTACCATCATCGCTGTAAGTAATATACAGCTTCAGAGATGTGGGCGTGATGGTTGTATTCGCCGCCAGATCCAGCGTGGTTTCCAGAAGCTTTGCGCCGTAAAGATGGGGATTGTCAATGGTATTGCCGTTTTCCAGAAGTAATTCCTTCTCGATGGGCTGATAGCCGGGCAGCTCCATATTGATAATCGTGCCATCCTCCGCAATGGTGTCAGCAAAATCCTTTAAGGTAAATCCGCTGTCAAAAAGGGCGCTGATAATGCCCTGCAAGTGAAGCTGCATATCCGTGCGAAGGGGATAGCCGCCCATATTAATATAGGAGAATCTGCCGCCGGTAAGCAGTGCCTGCGACACCGCCACCAAAACATTTTTCGTGTTAAAGCCTGTGGTCTCGGGGGACAGTCTCAAAACCACCACGAGATTGCCCTGTTCATTCTCCATGGGAATGAATGCTGCACCGGAAATTGCGCCGTTGTTAGCCAGTGCATCGTTCAAAAGGCCGATGAAATCCAACACATCCTGACGGGCGATATCAATGGTCTGACGCTGGATTCTGCCGCCCTGACGCAGGAATTCCATTTCCTGTGCAGACAAGGTAACGGAAACAGAGGTGTCAAAGGTGTGATATTCCTTGCCGTTAATGATGTACAGGTAGCGGTAGCCCTGCGTTGTG
>JAZORJ010000211.1:0-2911 GCA_045656525.1 Faecousia sp.
TGACGGACGGTTTCGATCATTGCAACATTGGGGGAATGCAGGGGGAAGACCTTCTCGCAGCCGACGCCGTAGCTGATACGACGAACGGTGATGGTCTCACCGATTCCACCATGCTTACGAGCAATAACGGTGCCTTCGAACACCTGAATACGCTCGCGGGAACCTTCCTTGATGCGCACATGCACACGAACGGTGTCGCCGACCTGAACCTCAGGCAGCTCTTCCTTCATGTACTGGCTGGCCAGAGCCTTTACCAAATCCATAATCTTGTCCTCCTTAAATATTAGGCGTTCTTACGGCGCATTCTAGCCCGCAGAGGACTCACCTTGATTTCAGACTGAGGTATTATAGCACAGCATTTTCCAAAAATCAAGCATTATTTTACACATTTTTTGCTTTTTATTTTGGAAATTCATCCCTTACCGGGTACTTTCCAGATAGTCTTCCCTGCCGGTTTGATACAGATTAGTTCCCTGTGCATCGATCACCACGACCACCGCAAAATCTTCTACTTCCAACCGATGAATAGCCTCGGCACCCAGATCCGCATAAGCAACGACCTCGGCCTTTTTGATGCACTTGCTCAAAAGCGCACCGCATCCGCCAATGGCGCCAAAATACACTGCTCCATGCTCCGTCATGGCCGCAACAACTTCCTGACCCCGCTTGCCCTTGCCGATCATTCCGGTCAGCCCAAGGGAAATCAGCGTGGGGCTGTATGCATCCATACGGTAGGAGGTGGTCGGGCCGGCAGAGCCAATAGCCTGTCCGGGCTTAGCCGGAGTCGGGCCGACAAAATAGATAATGCTGTCCTTCACATCCACAGGCAACTCCTTGCCTGCCGCAACCAATTCACACAGCCGCTTATGGGCCGCATCCCGGGCGGTGTAGATCACCCCGGAAATCAGACAGCTATCACCGGCACGCAAGAGTCTAACCTTTTCCCGGGTCAGCGGTGTTTCAAGTCTTACACTTGCCATATCAAATCACCTCGGTTTTATGTCTGGTCACATGGCAGTTGATGTTCACCGCCACCGGCAGACCTGCAATATGGGTCGGACAGGTCTCAATATTGACCGCCAATGCGGTAGTCTTACCGCCAAAGCCCTGCGGTCCAATACCCAAGGCATTGATTTTCTCCAACAATTCCTGTTCCAGCTCCGCATAAAAGGGCTTTTCGTTCGGAACATCCACATCCCGAAGCAGTGCTTTTTTGGCCATATAGGCCGCCTTGTCAAAGGTACCGCCAATGCCCACACCCACAACAATGGGCGGGCAGGGATTGGATCCGGCGTCTTCCACAACTTTCAGCACAAAATCCTTGACACCCTCCACGCCATCCGAAGGGCGGAGCATTTTGATCTGGCTCATGTTTTCGCTGCCAAAGCCTTTGGGCGCAACGGTAATTTCAATTTTGTCACCGCTTACCGGCTCTGTGTACAGCATGGCCGGTGTATTATCTCCGGTATTCACCCGGTCCAGAGGATCCCGGACCACACTTTTCCGCAAATAACCCTCAGAATATCCACGGCGAACGCCTTCATTGACCGCCTGTGTAATATCACCTTGCACATGCACATCCTGACCGATTTTCAGAAAAACACAGGCCATGCCGGTATCCTGACAAATGGGCACATTTTCCGCATCGGCAATGCGGTAGTTTTCTACGATCCGATCCGATATTTCCACCGCTTGGGGCCAGGTTTCCTGCTGGCAAGCTGTCGCCAACCGTTTCTGGATATCCGCGCCTAAATGACAGTTTGCCTCAATGCAAAGCTTTGCCACCGTTTCAGTAATTCTTTCAGCAGGGATTTGACGCATAACCATTCTCCTTTGTGATGTTTAAAACCATTGTAGCACCATTGTTAAAATGTGTCAACAAAGGGACAAAGCACGCTCTCGCGTGCTTTGTCTACTTTATTGGGAGACCTTGCTTTTCTTCAAACCCTTTACATCACGGGAAAGGGATTTATGGTCAAAAATCATGGAAAGACCGAAGGACAGGGGTGTAACCAACACATAAACCGGTACGATCATCCAGAACCAAGGCCAGTATTTTGTCTGTCCGGCAAACTCGCCTACCGGTACCGTCTTAAAGAAATCCGGTGTAAACAGAGCCAAAAAGTCACCGATGGCATCATCTGTGCCGGGGCCACAGATATAAGATGTATTCTTATAGCCGATGTCAAAGAAAGCTCCTTGGTCACGCAGAGGAATGAAGCCCAGCTCGGATTGGAATATCTGATTGAGGATGATAAACAGCATCAGCAGCAGCAAGCCGGTGGGCGCTGCCAGAATCCGCTTATAGGACAATTTGTGATGACCGAGCAAAACCATCAGCAGCGGAACCGCCATGACCATCCAGTGGTGATAGTAGAAACGGATCATATCCAGCTGCTCCCCTGCCTGATTCGTTTTCGCGATGGGCTCTTGGGGATAAAACAGGGCAATCAGACCGCTAAGTACGCCGATATAAAACATATAGTCCTTGATTTTGTCGTTTTTTGACCAAAAGAAGAACGGGAACAGGGCGATATTCGCACCGCAAATGTTCACAAACCAGCTATCCCGGAGCATCCGTGCTTCGTCTACGGAATAAGGCGGAATGTACACTTTCAGAAAATGCAAAAGCAAGCCGAAGGCCAAAAGGCCAAACAGCACGCCTTTTTGCAGCTTGACGCTTTTGTTGCGAAGGCCAAAATACAGACCGAGAAGTGCACCGGCAGACAGAATCAACCAGAAAAAGTACCAGCCATTGAACATTGCAATAAACATATATGTTACCTGCTTTCTATGTCGATTTTTGGTGCTTTAACTGTAAAATTTTAGGGAGAGAAAGTCAAGGCACTTAATGAAATCTTAATTCTTTTTTGAACAGAAAAGGCGTGTCACAGCAAAACTGCAACACGCC
>JAZORJ010000212.1:0-3980 GCA_045656525.1 Faecousia sp.
TTTTCTGTTTCTTATTTACCTGCGCCCATGAGGATCTGAGCCAGATCCGAATTCTGATCCAGAATAATGGTCTTTTCCTCACCGGTGAGGCTGGCTTTCAACGCATCCAGAGCAAGAATGAATTCGTAGAATTCCTGCTTATCCTTGGAGTTGTAGGCCTCGGCCAGCAGACGCATGTATTCTGCCTCGCCCTCGGCAACCAAAACCGCCGCCTTGGCTTCCGCGTCGGAGACCATGATATTCACCTGCTTATCCACATCATTGACGATCTTGGAAGCCTCAAAATCACCGTTGGCGGTGTACTTTTCCGCCATCTGATTCCGCTCGGAGATCATACGGGTGTAAACCGCGTTCTGGTTGGATTCCGGCAGATCAAAACGCTTGATCTTCACATCTTCCACTTCAATGCCGTAGACCTTGGCCTGCTCATTGACGGTGGTGGTGATGGATTCATAGATGTCGTTGCGCTCGCCGCCGTCATTCATATTGATGATGTCGGACTGTTTCAGATTACCCAAAGCAATTTTCAGCGCGGTATAGGTAATCGCATCCAGACGCTCCTCTGCCACGGATGTGGTGCCCAATGCCCGATAGAACTGCTGGGGATCCTGAATATGCCACAGAATGTAGCAGTCTACGGTCATGTTCTGCTTGTCAGAGGTGATCACCGCAGAGGGCGGGATGTCATACAGCTGGGTTGCCTTGGAGAAATACTTCACCGGGTCGATGAAGGGAATCTTAAAGTGCAGGCCGGACTGGGACTGGGTATTGACGATCTCGGAAAACCGGAAGGTACAGGCGTACTCATTTTCCGCCACGGTGTACACGGAGGAAAACGCAACGATCACAAGCACCAATGCGACAATGCCGATGATGATACCTTTTTTCATATCAGTTACCTCCTACGATGGATTCCAGAGGCAACAGCATATTCATGGAATTGCTGTCACCGGTGTTGATAAATACCTTCACTCCGGGAAGAATCTGAGAAATGGTTTCATAATACATCCGGGAGCGGGTGATGTCGGGATTCTGCTTGTATTCTTCGTACATGGCGTTGAACATGGCCACAGCTTCCGTGGCCTCGTTGATACGCTTTTGCTTCAAATACTGGGCATTTTGCAGCAGCTTATCCGCCTGAGCCTCTGCCTCGGGGAGCTTTGCGTTTTGGTAGGCCTTGGCGTCATTGAGCACAGCTTCCGCATTCTGCTTGGCGGTTTCCACCGCCTTGAACGCCTCGATGACCGCCACCGTGGGAGGCTCGGCGTCCTGAATACGCACATCGATCAAGGTCAGGCCGATGTCATAATCTGTCAGGATTTCCGTCACGAGTTCCCGCACCTGCTGCTGGATGTTCTCCTTGCCGTCGGTGAGCACAGCGTCCACAGTGGACGAACCCACCACATTACGAACTTGACTCTGAATCAGATTTTTCAAAATCAGCGTCGGATTGTTGGAAGAAAACAGATACTGCACCGGGTCGGAGATCTTGTATTCCACGAAGAAGTCCACATTGACGATGTTGTAGTCGCCGGTGATCATGGAGCTTTCGTCATCCACAGTGGTGGTGGAGCCGTCTGCGTTGGTCATATAACCCAGCTCGATCTTTTGGTAAACATTTATGTCCACTTTATGGGCCTGCTGGATGCCGAAGGGGGCTTTGAAATGCAGACCGGGTTCGGTGATGTCGGTGACTTTTCCGAAGGTGGTCACCACCGCCTGCTGTTTGTCGTCCACGGTGTAGAAGCTGGTCAGCACGCCCACCAGAACGAAAATTCCCAGCAGACTCCACAGGATAATGTTGCGGATCTTTTTGAAATTAGGGGGATTTTTTGAGGTAAAAGAAAACCTGTATGTGCCGTTTATCATATTGTTCTCCTTTCGGAATTTTAATTGTTTTTTAGTTCTGCTGCCATGGTAATGGCCTGCTGGCGCAGTGTGGACGCTGCCCAAGCAGTGAGCATGACTTTCAACACTTTTTCTACCCGATCCCGGGCACCGGAGACGGGTTCTTTATAATCTGCCAGAACTTCCTGCAAGCATGCATCCCGGCCTTCCGGGTTGTTCATCCGGCGGTGATGCGCCGCCAACCGTAAAAACAGGAAATAGAGCTGGCTGTCGTCAATAAGGTCGTCTGACTCATCGTCCAAGTGGCCGTTGATATAGGTCATCAGATTGACGATCTGCTCCATTTGCAGAGCATCTTTGAGCATGTTGATGTTAATAATGCGGCAAAGCTGGCGAAGGGTGTACTTTTTCGCCACCGGTTTTGTCAAAAAACCCCGCTTGACCCAGTTTTGGATGGTATAGGGTTCCAGACCGGTGACCGCGGCCACCTGACTGAGCACCATTCCACCGCCTAAAAACATAGATTCAAAGTTCTTTTGTGCTTGTTCTGCCTCGACCACAGAAGCGGACAGGACTGTTCCGGGGATATTCCACTCCATTGGGGTACCTCCTTTATATGTGGTGATTTGATAATATCATATGGTCATGCGATTGTCAACAGTAATTATTGAACTATTTATAAACAATTCCTGCCGTTACCGAAAAAGGAGAATTTTGGAAATCTTAATGAATTATCCATTGAAAAAGGGGGGCGATTGGCGTATAATAGCACCATTACAAAATAAGGAGACAGAAACATGAAAAAAGTTTTCGGAAGCTTGGCCGATGGCCAAATTGCCTCGCTATATACGCTGACCAACGGAAAAATGACAGCCGTGTTCACCGATTTGGGTGCGGCACTGGTGAAGCTGTTTGTGCCCGACCGGGACGGCAACCTTGCCGATGTGGTGCTGGGCTTTGACGAGCCCCAGCAATACTGGGACGGCGGCGGATTTTTGGGTGCAATCGTAGGCAGAAACGCCAACCGTATCGGCGGCGCGGCCTTTACCCTCAACGGAAAGCGCTATCAGATGGAGGCCAACGACAAGGGCAAAAACAATCTGCACAGCGGCACCGCATTTTTTAAGCGGCGCATCTGGGATGTGGCAGAGGTGACGGAAAATGCCATCACCTTCACGCTGGAAAGTCCCAACGGAGATCAGGGCTTCCCCGGCAATGCCCACATTCGGGTTACCTACACGCTGGAACAGGGCACTACCCTGCGCATTACCTATCATGGCATCTGCGACCGGGATACGGTGTTCAACATGACCAACCACAGCTATTTCAATCTGGCCGGCCACGACAAGCCGGAAAAGGCTATGGATCAGATCCTCAGCATGCCTGCCCGGTTCTTCACCCCCTCGGATGCAGAGAGCATCCCCACGGGAGAAAAGCGGAGTGTAGAGGGAACGGCCATGGATTTCCGCACCCCCAAGCCCATCGGTCGGGATATTAACCTTGACGAGGAGCCCTTGCGCTTGCAGGGCGGCTATGACCACAATTTTGAGGTGTTTGCCAACCCCTGTGCCATTTTGTCGGACCCCTATTCCGGCCGCACCATGGCGGTGATCACGGACTGCCCGGGCATGCAGCTGTATTCCGGAAACTACCTGAACGGCGATAAGGGCAAGAATGGCGTTTCTTATACCCGCCGGGGCGCGGTGTGCTTGGAGACCCAGTTCTATCCCAACGCCCTGAATTATCCCCAGTGGCCCCAGCCCGTTGTAAAGGCCGGAGAGAAGTATCACAGCGAAACCTGTTATGTTTTCGGCATTGAAGACCGTTGATTGGGCAATTCCCACAAATTGCGCCGATTAAAATCTGCTATTGTGTTGCTTGCCAAAAAGCCACCCCTTTGATATAATATACAATCTCTAAGGCAGTGCCGCACCGGCAATCCCCCCCCCGGGGGGGAGGGTGGATTTCAATTTGCCGAAAGGAAAATTGAAAGACGGGTGAGGAACGGCGGCAGAACAGGTACTGGAATATGCCTATACCACGGCAATTATCCGACATTACTGCCCGCATTCCTCATCCGCCCCAGTGTACGCACTGGGGCACCTTCCCCCCGGGGGAAGGTAAAGGGCCCC